>JBJTBO010000377.1:0-4417 GCA_046091445.1 Planctomycetaceae bacterium
TCGACATCGCGACGCTTGCGGAACGTCACGCCACTGCGGCCTCGATCTCGGGCTTCCCCGTCTTCCTGACGTGCGCGGCGCTGACGGTCATCGCGATCGTGTGGTGTGTCGTCGCGGTGCGCGCTGGCCTCGCCCGTTGACCCCCTCGACCCCCCACCGCGAACACGGGTCGGGCACGCCGCGGGGGCTTCGGGAGAGGTGGCGTCCGTGGGCGACTTGCGGGCCGCGAGGGAGTCCGGCTCATGGATCCGGAATCGCCGCCGTTACGACCATCTCGATCTTGCAGGTTTTTCCAAGGCCGACCTGCACCACGGCCCGAACAGGAGGGTGTCCGGCAGGAACCCACGCATCCCAGAGTTCGTTCAGGATCACGCCGTCTGTCTCGTCTGCGATCCAGATGAGCACCTGCAGAAGCTGCGTCCGGTCGCTCCTGATCGTCTTCAGCGTCGCATCGATCTGGGCGAGCGCCTGAGCGATCTGCCCCCGGGCATCGAGCGACAGGTCCTCGGCGACCTCGACCCAATGCGCCACACCACGATGAACCACGATGTCTGCCCAGCGCTTCGACTCTCCGTATCGCTGAATCGCATTCATGGCAGCCTCATTGGTGTCAGCCGCGCCCTTCCACCGCCCGCGGGCACCGTCATCGAGGCGATCGTTTCCCCCACTTCATCGACAACGTCGGGTGCGCAACCCGGTTCGCCACGCGGGGAACATCGCTCCATCACGTCCGTCCTGGCCGAGCAGCCTGCGGCCATGTGCCGCTGAGCGTCGTGCCATTGGGAAACCGGGCATGGAGCCGAAGCACGTGGCCGGGCCGCAGCCGCAGGAGCACGCTCGTCGCTCCCTGGTCTTCGAGCGGCAGCGGCGCATTCAGGCGCGCGACGCCGGGGACATGCAGATTCACCGTGTGGGGCGGCGACTCCTGCGCGAGGGCCAAAACCTGTCCCACTCCCTGCAGCAGGCGCGTGGTCTGGACGAGCTTCGTCACGGCGGCTTGCTGCTGCCGTGTCGCGGAGAGCCCGTTGGTCAGGGACCGGATCGCTCGGCCGACATCGGCATGGCGGTCGACCGCATCGGCAACCTGTTGCTGCGAGCGTGTTCCCGGTCCGAAAATCTGATTCGTTCCCACATACGCCGCGGCGATCAATCCCGCCTTCGATGGGGCGTTGCTCCCCGCTACGGCGAACCCGCCTGCCTCGAAGTAGTAGTTCATCACGTCAGCCGAGCCCGGCCTCTGGTTCAACGCCTTGTCGATGACGAAATAGGCTGCGCCTTTCAAGCCCGATACCACGACGTCATTGTTAAAAACGCCGGGATAATAGGGGTCGTCGGGACCGATGATGCCGCCGTAGCCTGTGGTCAAGGCGTCCGTGATCCCCTGCACGGTGACGTCCGACAGGGCCCGCACGGAGGGGAGCCTGCCGGCACCGATCGACCCTCTCGTTGACGGTCCGGCGAGGCCGGTGGAGACGGCGTCGACGGGTCCGCCACTGAAGCCCTGCATCGGCAATGCAGGGCTCACGGCGATCGCCGGCAGCGGCGTCGCCGACATCGCGAACCTGGGCTCGAGGGATTGAATCACGAGGGAAACGCGCCCGGGTCGCCGAGCGCGTCTGTGCGGCCTCCGCTGGTCGAGTCTGATCACTCGAAGGCAGCCAAGAAGAGCGGGTACGAACGGCATGTCATTCCTCGTCCCGGTGAAAATCGTCACGTGCGTTCTCGATTCCCTCCAGTCCTTTCACGGAGTCTACCAAGGGCAAACGCCGCACAGGAAGGCCATGCGCTCGATCGCAGCATGCAGTGCATGCGCACAGACACTCGGTGTCGACGTCGACGAGCAGGCCGCTTCGGCCCGGAGAACGGCTTCTACCGCCGCTGAAGCATCACCTCGCGCAGCAGTGCGATCGGCGGGGCGCCGTGGCTGAGGAACTCGTCGTGAAACCGCTGCATGGTGAAGCGATCTCCCTCCTGATCTCGCCAGTCTTCGCGAAGCTTCACAATCTGCAGTTTGCCCAACGTGTAGTAGAGATAGCCTGGGTCGAACGTGCCACGGGTCGCTTCCTGCCGGGCGGGTTGCAGTTCGTAGTGGCAATTCGCCATGAAGAAGCGAGTCGCCTCGTCGAGAGACATGTTCTCCGTGTGCATCCGCACCGAGCAGCACAACCGGCAGACCCGCAGCAGGGCTTCACCAGACTGGGCGAGCCGATACTTCGCGGCCCGTACGCGCTCGTCCCTCGAGGCGTTGGCGACATCCGCCGGCTGGGCAAAGCCCTCTTCGATCAGCATCTGCTCGGCGTAGTGCGCCCACCCCTCGACGAAGGCGTAGGTGTGGAAGAGCTTGGCCGCGTCGCTCGCGGGGGATGCATTCAGGGCGAGGGTCTGCAGGTAGTGCCCGGGATAGGCCTCGTGGATCGTGAGCACGTCGGTGGTGTAGTAATTGTAGGCCGTCAGCCATTCCTCCTGCTGCTTCGGCGACCATGTGGCATCCACCGGCGTGATGTAGTAGTACGCCTCCGTCGCCTTCTTTTCGAAAGGGCCGGGCGTACTCATCGAGGCGAAACTGGTGGCACGGAACGGCGGCAGCGTCTCCGCGATGATCGGCCGGACTTCGCTCGGAATGGTGACGATGTTCCTGTCGACGAGGACGGAACGACTCAGCTCGACATTTTTCCGTGCCTCGGGCAACAGGCCCTCTGCGGTCGGATGCTCCCGCTGGATCGCCCGGTAGGTATCGACGGCGCTGGCCGTCGGATCGACCTCCGCTGCGGCCGCCACGAACCGCGCCTGCTCCCGTTCGAGTTCGCCGAGTCCCAGTTCCAGCACGTCGGCGGGCGACATGTCGACGTAATCGGCCCGTAGCATCTCTGCGTACGCCGCCGTGCCGAGTGCGAACGACTCATCGGCCGCGGGGAGCCTGGATTGCGTGAGCCATTCGACGAAGGACCGGAACTCCGCCGCCGCGATGGTGTTCGCCCGCCGAAACTCGTCGAGGATCGGACCGTTTCCGATCTTCCCGGCTTCATCCGCCAGGTCTTTTTCCAGGAAGCTGGCCATACCCTCGGCCGATTTGATCCCACTTTCGACGACCGGTTTCGCCAGCACCGGCTCGAGATTGTCGCGGGCGGCCGCCAACGTCGCCGGCACGAACCGCAGGATCGCCGCCATGTCCCTGACCCGCTCGGGGAGCGGTTTGAAGTCCCGCTTCAGATAGACGCTGATGTCGAGGTTCCTCGTGTAGAACAACGGATCCCGCCACGGCTGCCGCTGGACTTCCAGTTCCCAGCGATCCTTCGACAGTGCCTGCCGGAGAATCCGCCAGTCCGTGCGCTCGGCCGCCGTGAGCCTTGTAAGGTCGACCTTGTCGAGGGCCTCGAGGAAGCCTGCGAACCGCCCGCTCTCACGGGCGAGCATCTCGCGATCGGGCACGACGTACCGGCCGTCGTGCTCATGGATGACGTACTTCACGGCCTGAATCGGTCGCGTCTGCAGATGGCTGGCGATGATGTCGGCCGAGAGGGCCTGAAAGTCCGCGTCGGCGAAACCGGACGTGTGTGGAACGACGATCGCTGCGATGACGAGCCATCCATGAACGTTTCGCACGTGCCCGACCCTTCGAGACAAGGTGTCGACGCCCCGACCACCTGCTAACCCGGCGGCAGGATACGGCGGCTGATCGGAGTTCCGCAAACATGCCCAAGGTGCGACTGGGGCCTGCCTATCGGAGAAGCGGGCCAGCCACGCGTGAGCGGACGGCCGCTGCACAGCCGGCCAGCAATCCCCGGATAAACCGGGCACGAAACCCGGGACAATCCGAGGCCGTCACGGCCCGTCACGAGCCGTCACCGGGAACGAAGAAGGCCGTAATCCCCGGCGAACGCGAGGATCACGGCCTTTCGAGCACCCCCACGGGGAGTCGAACAAACTCGATCAATCAAGGGAAAAAAGCAGGTCGCGAGACAAAGCGACGTCAAATCCGACGTCGGTGCTGCAAGTCGGGCCAAAACAGGGCCCGCAGGCGATCCCGATGCCCTTGCCGACCTCACCCGCCGTCTCGCCTCCCTGCCACCCGAGGTCCTTGCCGCCCTGAGTGCCCTGTTCGGTGGTCGGCAGCGGCAGCGATGATCGGCGCCACACACTCAGCGCCACCCGATGCCCCGCCGCCCCTCTCGCTCCCGCTGGCTCGTCTATCTCCTGCGGTGTCGTGACGGCTCGCTCTACACGGGCATCACGAACGATCTCGATAGGCGGTCCAAGGCCCACGCGGCAGGAAAAGCCTTCCGATACACCCGCAGCCGACTCCCCGTGACGCTGGCCTACGCCGAACCGCAGCCGACCAACTCCGCGGCCCTGACACGCGACGCGGCCATCAAGCGGCTCCAGAAGTGCGGCGCTTGGCGGGCTCGAAATCGCGCAG
>JBJTBO010000378.1:0-2380 GCA_046091445.1 Planctomycetaceae bacterium
GGGGCGCGGCGAGCGCCTCACGCCTGAGCACGGTCGGCGCGGTCGCACCGTGGGCGATCGCCGAGACGCCGCAGCCGACGGCGTCGAGGTGGAAGCGTTCCAGCCGGGCGAGCGTCGCGGTGCCGATCGGCTGCGGATCGAAGAGAAACGCACGGCAGTAGCACGCAAGCCCGGCGGCCTGATTCTCGGTGCGGCGCAGGATCACGGTGGGCGACGGGGTCATGGCGGGCTCGCGGGTGGACGGAGCCACGTTGTACCCGCCGTGATCACAGCCGGGAAAAGCCCTCACCCCGCGCGGGAGTGCCGCCGGGCTACACTTGCGTGCATGCAGCCGACCCAGATCGGACCGTACCTGATCCGCCGCCGCCTCGGCCGGGGTGGCATGGGCGCCGTGTACGAGGCCGAAGACCCCATGAGCGGGGAGGTCGTGGCGGTCAAGGTGCTCTCGGCCCAGTTCGGCGACGATGCGGCCCTGCGCCGCCGATTCGACGTCGAGATCGAGACGCTCAAGGCGCTGCGCCATCCGGGGATCGTGCGGCTCCTGGCGTTCGGCGAGGAGGATGGTCAGCCGTATTTCGCGATGGAACTCGTGCGCGGCCGCACCCTCGAGGACCTCATCCGAGCCGGCCGTCGCTTCACGTGGCAGGAGACGGTGTCGATCGCGACGGAGATCGCCGCCGCACTCAAGGCGGCGCACGACCAGGGCATCGTCCATCGCGACCTCAAGCCGGCCAACCTGCTTTTTCTCGACGAGGCGCAGCCCGGCTCCGGCAGCGTGAAGCTCGCCGACTTCGGCATCGCACGCCTCTTTGGAGATGGCGGGCAGACCCAGGCGGGCACGGTCGTCGGGACGGTGGAGTACATGGCCCCGGAGCAGGCCGCCGGCCAGCCGGTCGATCATCGCGGCGACCTGTACGCCCTCGGACTGGTGATGTTCGCGATGCTCGCCGGTCGGCCGCCCTTCCAGGGCGGGCAGCCGCTGCAGGTGCTCGATCGGCAGAAGCGCGAGGTCCCGCCGCGGGTCTCGTCACTCGCCTCGGACGTGCCGCCCCACCTCGACGAGCTCATCGCGAGGCTGCTCGCGAAGGATCCCGCGAAGCGTCCCGCCAACTCCCTCGCGCTCACCCGCCTGCTCGGCGCGATCGTCGCCCTCTACGCGGCGCCGGCACCGACCGTGCCGGGAATCGACCCCGAGGCGGCACCCCCGGGTGTCGACCTCTTGGCGCAGACGCGGCCGGGAACCGTCGCGAAGCCCCGCGGCCCCGCCGTATCGCCGAACGCGGGCACGGAACGGATGCGGCCCCCCGATGCACCGACCTCGGCCCTCGAACTCGACGGTTCCGCGTGGGGAGTCGATGAGCCGGGCCTCGCGCGGCAGCCCACCACCCCCGAGTCCGGCCGGACGCAGCGGGCGCCCGCTCGCGTCACCCGGCACACGACCGTGGAGGAGGAACGGCTCGCGCGTGAGTCGCTCGCCGCCCGCGAACGGTTCTGGGAGACCGTGCTCCGCGTCCTCGGCGCGCTCGGCATCGCCGTGATCGTCGCCGGAGGCGCGTGGATGATGACGCGTCGCCCCGGCCCCGACGAACTGCGGGCCGACATCCAGGCGGCGATCGAGATGAATCCCGATCGCATCGACGGCCTCAAGGACGCCTATCCGCTCCTCGAAAACTTTCTGAAGTGGTATCCGGATGATCCGCGCGCGGAGGAGATGCGGTCCCTCCAGCGCGAGGTGGACGTCGATCGGCTGCGGAAGCGGGTGGATCTCAAGGCCAAGCTGTCGAAGCCGCCGCACCTCCGCGTCGAGCACGAGTATCGCCAGGCGATGGCGCTCAAGGCGTCGGACTCCCCCGCCTGTCAGCGCGCGCTCGAGGAGATCCTGCGCTTGCCGCCCGACCTGCTGATGACCGTGGTGACACCGGGTGCCGACGAGGACGACCTCATGACCCAGGCCGCACTCTGGACCGCGCTTGTCAAGCAGCAGCTCGACGCCCTCCGCACGCTCGACGCCGTGGAGCGGCGGGTGCTCCAGCAGGATGCCGCCAACGAACGGCGGTAGCGCGTCGGCGTGCCCGACCGCGGTGCCCCGCCGCACGAAAACCGTCCGAGGATTCCTCATGCCCCCGTCCACATCCACCTCCGCGACCGATCCTCGCCCCCGCAGCCATGCCGCCTTCGCGCGGGCGCGGCGGCTCATCCCGGGCGGGGTGAACTCGCCGGCCCGTGCCTTCGGCGCGGTGGGCGGGGAGCCGATCTTCTTCGCGCGGGCCGAGGGACAGTGGCTGACCGACGTCGACGGCCACACCTACCTCGACTACATCGGGTCGTGGGGTCCGATGATCCTCGGCCACCGCCACCCGCGCGTGCTGGCCTCGATCGA
>JBJTBO010000379.1:0-9868 GCA_046091445.1 Planctomycetaceae bacterium
GAGTCAACGTGCATCCTGGGCCTCCTCGGGCATGCGAATCCAGCGGTTCGCCTGGCTCCCGAACCATTTTTCGAGCAGGTCGCGACGCTCGCCGGGGCCCGTCGCGCGGTCGATGATCCGGGCGGGCTCCTCGAGGTGGCCCAGCGGGTCATACCTCTTTTCGTCGGCGGGCCGCGTGTCCACGAGCGTGAAGGTGACGGTCGACCTGCCGAACTCGGGAAACTCCCTTTCCAGCACGAGCCGCCGCACGGCCTTCGTCTCCCGGTCGATCTCGATCGTCGCATGACGCAGGCCCCCGCGCTTGAGCGCGACCCACGGCGTGACGTCGATCACGTGGGTGCCGGCCGAGCCGGTCGAGTGGGCGAGTCGGCAGAACGTGCGGAACGTGCGCAGGAGCGTCTCGAGGTTGAGCATGTAGAGATCCCCGAGGTACCGCAGCGCCGGCCCCTGCTCGTCGTCATGCACGATGATCGCCTGCCTTCGTCCGACCGTGATCCAGGTCGCGCCGGCGGCGTCGCGGCCCCAGAACCAGTGACGGTCGCCCCGCCTCATCTCGACATAGAACCGGTCGCCCTGCGTCGCCACCCGCACGTCGCGCGGGGGCACGAGGTCGGCCGTCGCGTCTGCCTCGCGCACGACGTCGACGAGATAGACGCGCTCGACCGGCTCGGCATGCACGACCTCGGCCACCTGGATCACGTGCGCCGCGCTGGCCGCCCCGGCCGGGTCCCGCAGGGCGATGCCGATGACGAGGCTCGCGAGGCCCGCGACGGCGGCTCCCGCCCAGCCGAGGGTGCGCCAGCGTGGCACGCCCGGCCGCGGCGCGGCCGGGCGAGGCCGCGACTCGCGGGAGCGGCCGGTCCTGTTGCTCATGCCGATCTTGTCGGTCATGGCCGCACCACTCGTGCGGTCACCGGCCGAAGACACCGCAGCCCCGGCGGCGCCGACCTGCGGGCCCGGCTCGCCGTCGGCCACGATGTCGCCCAGGGCCGACAGCGACTCCGAGCCCAGCTCGTCGCGAAGAAGCGAGTCGAGGAGGAATTGCTCGACGAGCGCCTCCCGGTCGGCGGGCGAGGCCCGCAGCAGGTCGGCCAGCTCGGCGGCGACGTCGTCGGCAGGATCGCCGTCGCCGTCGATGAGCCGCGCGACGAGCTCCGCCCGCCGCAGGCTGCGGTCGCGACGATCCTCGGGGCCGCACGTCTCGTTCCTGGCGCGTCTCCCGCCAGCGCGAGCCGGCCCTCGATGCACGACTGCAGGGCCGCGCGGATCCGGTAGAGCGTCTGCCGCAGCGAGCCCGCCGGGCGGCCGATCGACCGCGAGATCGCCTCGACCGACTGGCCCGCGGCGTAGCGCAGCTCGAGGAGCTGCCGCTGCGGCGGAGAGAGTTTCCCAAGGCAGGGGTCGAGGGCCGCGCGGCGGCGGTCGAGGTCGCGGAGCTTCTCGCAGGCGGCTTCGGCGAGCTGCTCGAGGAGGGTGTCGTCGAAGACCAGCCGCTCGCGACCGTACCGGCGGATCTGGTTGAACGCCTGGTAGCGGGCCACCTGGCTGGCCCAGGCCCAGAAGTCGGTGCCGGGCACGAAGTCGCCGGCCTTCTGCCAGAGCACGGTGTTGATCTCCTGGAGGAGGTCGTCGACGTCGCTGGGCCGCACGAGCAGGCAGCGCAGAAACCCCCGCAGCCGGGCCTGATAGCGGGCGATCTCGGTCACGACGAGCGTGCGGTCGGGATCCTCGGCCATGCGACCTCTCCATCCAGCGGATGTCGTCGTACGGTGCGGTGTCAACACCGCACGGTCGCCTATCCCCGGGCGCGGGACGCGTCGACTGGTCGGGCACGCCCGGGATGTCCCCGTGGAAGGCGGTGCGGGTTGTGCGGGCGGCACGCTCGTCTCGCGGGGTCGGCACGGTCTTCGACCCGGTCGGTCGTCGCGGTGCTATCGCCTCGTTCGTTTCACACGAACGGAAGTCGCTTCACCGACCGAACACTCGAGGAGGGTGGGCGGACCGGATCTCCAGGGAGGGGGCATCGGATGGGACGGATGACGCTGGGCATCGCCTTGGCTGCGATCGGGGTCGGCTTGACTGCGACGCGGGCCGACGAGTTCGCGCCCCCGATCAGCCTGGCCAATCTGACCGCATCCGAGCCGAACGACGCAGGGTCGTCTGCCGATCTCCCGATCCACGAGGTCGGTCGAGGCCGCAGGAGCGCCGACCGACAGTTCTACATCTCGGGCATGATCGGTCCGTCATTCGCGACGGTGAGCAGCCCCGGCGACGGCTCGCTGACGAGCAACGACACGCTCTTCAACGCCGGGGGCGCCTTCGGCATCGCCTTCGAGCGGGCCCGGGGCAGGATCCGACTCGAGACCGAGGGAATGGGGCGCAGCACCTACGACGCCCCCTTCGCCTCGGCCCCGACGCCTCTCTCCACCACGATCCTCACCAGCAACTGGTCGGTGATGGAGAACCTCTGGCGGGACGTCATGATCACCGATCGGGTCGGCGTCTACGGGGGCGGTGGCATCGGCGCCGGTGGCTATGTCTTCAGCGCGCAGACCGGCGGTATCGTCGACACGACGCCCGCCGCAGCCAACTTCGCCTGGCAGGTCGGGGGTGGCCTCCTCTGGGAGATCACCGAGCGGCTCACCTTCGACGTCGGCTACCGTTATTTCCAGATCGACACGATCGACCAGATCGCCGCGGTCGAACCGAACCAGTTCAACGCCAGCGAACTGATGTTCACGCTGCGGCTGTATGAGCCGTTCCGCCGCTGGACCCGCTGACCCCGCAGCGCGTTCCGCGTGGGGGGAGCACCGGCTCGGGGCGGCAGAAGGCTCCGCGCTGTGGCCGCGGCGGCCACGTGCGGGTCGAGCGTTCTCGGGTCCGCTCGCCTTCCCGACCAACCACGCCGGCACCGGTTCTTTGACACCCTCAACACGGTCGACTACGTTCCGGGAAGAGCGTGGCGCACACCGCTGACTTGCTGCGAAACGGAGGTCGTGCGCCCGATCTCCCTTCGCGCAGGCGCCCACGTGCATCGTTCCTTCGCTCGACGTGACGGCACGCGATCCGCCTTCACGCTCGTCGAACTGCTCGTCACCATCGCCATCATCGGCGTGCTCGTCGCGCTCGCCGTGCCGGCGGTCCAGTCGGCTCGGGCCGCCGCGCGGCGGTCGGCGTGTGGCAATCAGTTGCGCCAGTGGGGCTTCGGTCTGCACAACCACGTCTCTGCCCTGCGGCGGCTGCCGGCAGGCTACCTGTCGGGTGTCCTCGCCGACGGCGAAGACGCGGGGCCCGGCTGGGGATGGGGAGTGCAGCTTTTGCCCTACGTCGAGGCGGGTGACGCGTATGCACTCGCCGACCTTGCCCAGCCCGTCGGAGGTCCCTTCTCGGCGGTGCTGCGTGGGATGACGCTGCCCGGAAGCGTCTGTCCGGCCGATGCGACGTTCAAGGCGATGCTCGATGTGCAGGAGATCGGCACCGAGGCCATCCTGTGCCGGATGGCGGGCGCCAGCTACATCGCCAGTGCCGGCACGGTACGACCCACCTGCAAGCTGTGCCGCGACCACTTCGACGGGGCGTTTGGACGGAATCGTGGGGTCGAGCCGCGCGAACTGAGTGATGGATTGTCCAAGACGCTCGCCCTGGGCGAACGGTCGACACGATGGGCCTCCGCCGCCCTCTGGGGCGTCGTGCCGCGGTCGCAGCTCAAGGACAATCAGCACCCCGGCCAGTACGTGGCGGGCCCGGCGTACGTGCTGGGCACCACGTTCAAGGACGGGTTCAACATCGAGGAATCACAGATCGAACGACCGGAGATGCTCATCAGCTACGCGGAATCGTTCGGCAGCGACCATGCGGGCGGCGCCAACTTCGGCTTCTGCGACGGCGGCGTGAGGTTCATCCGCGACACGGTCGACCCCGCCGTCATGAACGCCATGGCGACACGGGCCGGCATGGCCAAGGGTGGCCAGCTGGTCGATCCGATCGTCCACGACAGCCCGTTCTGACCGGGCTGTCGCCGACCGCCAGCGATCGCACCGGCGTACGTGGGTCGCCGGCTCGGGGGCGGCAACGGGAACTTTTCCGCCGCTCCGACGGCGGATTGGCTCGTCGCGTGGGCCGGGGCGGCCCGATGCTCCTCGAGCGTTCGCCGACCCCCTTCGCCTACCCGTCTTGGTCTGCCACGTCGTCGCTCCACCTCCGCAAGACATGCTCCAGGACAACCGACTCCGCCCGAGGATCAGAGCGTGCGAAGCTCGGTCGTGGCCTCGTTTGTGTCGCTGAGCGTCGTCAGGGCGATCTGCCGCGTGGTCCGCCAGCTCGTGATGACCGATTGTCCGGTGGTCCCCGAGAGTCGCTGATAGCTCGTGGTGAGCTGGATCGGCGCGACGCGTGGGCCGAGGGGCTGGAACTCCGCGATGGGCATGGGGGCCGCTTGCTCCGCCTGCTGCATCGAGGGGGACGTCTCTGCGGCGGCCGGCGCCGCGTGCGAGTGAGCCGAGTGGCCGTGGCCGCCGGACATTAGGTCGTTCGGGTTCCAGACCTGGACGACGCCGGCCTGGGATCCGGCCTCGGGTGTGGTGACGACATTGGCGAGGTAGCTCGGCACCGTGCCCGGCGCGACGAAACCGATCGCGACGCGGGCGCCCGCCCGCGCCCCGCCACCCGGCGTGAAGGAGAAGAGCTGTGCGGGGGCCATGTCGGGATTGTTGGCGAGCTGCTGACCGTCGAGCGCGACCACCAGCGGATCGCGCCCTCGTCCTGCGGACACGATCAGGTCGTCGAAGTTGTCGCCGTTGACGTCGCCGACCGCGACGTTGACACCGGTGGGACAGCGACCTGGCAGGACGTCGGTGAGGGTGCGCACAAGCGCCCCGTCACGATCGAAGATTCGCACGACCGACCGGCCGGCGGCCCGCGAGCCGACGACGATGTTGGCCTCGCCATTGGAGTCGAGATCGCCCACGGCCAGGCTCACGCCGCCGCGCCGACCCGGAAACGCGCGGAAGCTGGCGGAGGGCCGCAGGGATCCATTGGTGTAGACCCGCACGTTGGAGAACCCGGCGGCGGTGCCGACGGCCATCGTCTCGAAGAACTCCGACGCGCCGAGGGCCGAGGCGGTGACGAGGCCGCCGCGATACCACCTTCCGAACGGCTGGATCTTTCCGAGGGTCTCGCCGTTGCCGTTGAGCACGACGGCGGAGGCCGGGCTGCCCTGCGACGTGCCGACGGGCAGCCGCAGGCCCGCAGCCGGGCCGAAGGCGAGGACCGGCGACATCATGCCGTTGTCCTCGTGCTTGAGGATGTGGCAGTGGAAGACGTACTTGCCGGGAAAGTCCTTGACCACGAAGCGGATTTTGATGCCGCCGCCGTTGGGGATGTTGATGACGTCGCGGCCGGAGATGTAGGCGAGGGAACTCAGCGCGACGGGAGGGTCGATGGTCGGGTCGACCGTCTGCCACAGGCCGGCGGTGCCGGTGTTGTCCCGGGCGGGCCCCGGCCGGTCGGTCCCGGCGAGGGTGTAGGTGAACGACTTGGAATTGATCACGCTCGCGACTTGGAATGATCCGTTGTAGCCGGAGACGCCGGAGTTGTTCGGATCCGACGCCAGCGAGATGCCCTGAACCAGTACGCTGTCTCCCACTTTGAGGAGGTGGTCTTTGTTCCCGGTGGTGATCGTCACCGTGTTTCCGCTCGTCACGGCCGAAGTGATCGCGACGCCAGGCTGCGACACCTCCGTGACGACGAAATCCCCCTGATGAATGTGGAAGGGATGGTTGGCGTTGTTGGCGTTGGGGCCCGTGAGTTTGGGATTGGTGAGCGTCCACTCCTCGACGGTGTCGATCTGCATCTGGGGCATGACGCCATCGCCGAAGACCTTGCCGTTTATCAGGAAGACCGGCGTCGCATCGGAAGTAATCGAGAACTCGAAGGAGCGCGTCACATCGGGCTCCTGCTCGAAGAGGGGATCCACCGGCCCGACATCGTCGAAGACGGGCGTCTCGGTGACGACGTCGCCGGAAACGACGATCGTGGCCAGCGCGATGTACTGATTGATTGCCGGGTTGTTCTGCCCGGCCCAGCCGTCGACGAGGTAGTAGGTGCCGGGCGTCGTCGGCGCGGTGACCGCCATGGTCAGGCGGTTGCCCGGCATCAGGAGGGTCGCCGCCGCGAGATCCCTCATGCGGGCCGGGTCGGCGGCAAGCTGCAGCGAATAGGGCCGCACGAATTGGCCGTTGCCGTCCTGGACGAGCAGGGTGGCATTCCACGGGTGGCCCAGGTTGTCGTCGGTGATGGCGAGATTGAAGCTGCCGAGCGCGCCGATGGAGGCGAGGTTCCAGACCTGGGTCTCACCAGGTCGGAAGGAAATGGTCGGGTTGACCTGACCGTTGATGCGCTTTTGCCAGCCCTGATAAAAGGCCGTGTCGTATTTCATCTTGCCGTTGTAGGGCTGCAGTTCGAGGACTTCACTCCCGGGCGTCACCGGCTGGATGTTCACCGTGGACAGCCCCATCGAGACCTGCGTGAGCGTGTCCTTGTACTGAGGCCATGGGTCGAGTGGGTCGCCCACCTGGAGCATGCCCGCGAGTCCGCCGTATACCTGCGTATTCGTCGCTTCGTGGCGATGCACGTGGTACCAGTTCATGCCGGTGGGGTGATCGGCCGGGATCTGGAAGGCGAATGGCATGCCCTCGCCGGGCCCGATCTCCCGCAGCACGTTGTCGCCGTTACTGAGTGGCGAGACGTGGAGGCCATGGCCATGAGCGTTCGTTTGGAACACGACGTCGGCGTTCTGGGCAGTCGGGTCGACGATCCCGGCTTGGTACAGGTTGTTTTGCACGCGGAAGTCCAGCGTGTCGCCCGGCTGCACCTTGAACAGCGGCCCCGGAAACTGTGCCGAATAATCCTGCCCATAGGCGGAGACCTGATAGGCCATGGCCAGGACAGCGTCATTCAATGGACCCCCGCTGTTCGTCGTGGGGTTCGGTGAGTACACCTGCTGCCCGCCATACAGGATGGCATTGCTCCCCTGCTCGCGGGCGAGGCCGGCAGAGACCATGTTGACCGTGGCGCTCAGTACGCCGTTCTGGCTCTGGATGACCGGTGGCTGCACCAGCGGCGCCGTCGGGTAGAGGTCCTGCGGGAAGAAGTAGAGATTCAAAGCCGCCAGCATCGACCGTTGCTCGAGCGACTCGCAGGCGAGCGCGGCCCGGCTGCCGCTGTTCACTCGGCGAGTCGAGGCTCGCCGGCTTCGCTGCGAACGCATGGATGCTCTGCTGGTCGACATCAAGGCTTCTCCGTTGGGGTCAACAACCGCGAATCGCGGGGAGGATGCTGGTTGGAAGGCATATGACCGAATGAGAGGATTTCGCCCACCCACGCGGCGAGGTTACCAGATAGGGGCATGGCAGGCATGCCCTGGCTGTCGAGGGATGTCATGTCGTCGCGTCGCGACGATACCACGGCCGTCACGGGGCGGGGCGGGACGGCGTGCCGAGCTCGCGGATGCGGATGTTGCGATACCGCACGGTGCCGACGAGCTGGCCGTGGATCTGCAGGGCGACCATGCCGCGGAGCGGGATCGAGGTGTCGGTCTCGGTGAAGTCGATCGTCTCCACGCCGTTGATCGAGAGGCGGGCCCGCGGTCCCTCGCAGCGGATCACGTACTCGTGCCAGCCGTCACGGCCGGCGGCGAGCGCCTTGTCCTGCACCTCCTGCGCCGGCACGGCGAGCATCTTCCGCCGCCGACTCTCGTCGTAGATCGCGCCGGTGATGCCCGGGCCGATGTCGGCCTGAAAGCCGATCATCTCGTGGTGGTCGGGGATGCGCACCGAGCGGAACTGGATCCCGGCATTGCAGGCCGCGGTGCAGTCGAGGCGGTACTCCAGCCGCAGTTCGAAGTCGCCGTACGCGCGGTCGGTGGCCAGGAACTCGTTGCGCGGTGCGGCGACGCCCGGCCTGCCCGCCACGATCGTGCCGTCCTCGATCCGCCACGTCGTGGTCGTGTCGCCGTTCCAGCCGGCGAACGTGCGGCCGTCGAAGAGCGGCGTGAAGCCGTCCGGGTCGGCCGCTGCGACGCCCCGCGTCAGGCAGATCGCGACGATCAGGATGAGAGGCAGCCGTCGAGGCAGGTGCATGGGTCGTCTCCGGAGCGAAAATCAGGGACGGGTGCGGGAGGGTCGCTCACCGCTGGTAGGCCGGAAGATAGTGCATGTAGACCTCGAGCGTGATCGATCCCATCGCGGTCGAGTAGCACTTCGCGGGCCCGTTGAGCCGCTCCTCCTGCCAGCCGGGCCAGCTGCCGTCGGCCGCCTGCGATTCGAGCAAGAGGTCGCGCACCCGCGGATGCCACGTGGACCACGCCTGTTCGCCCGCCTGGAAGTGGGCCTGCATGGCGTAGTAGTTCATGTAGTGGAAGTATTGGTCCATCTCCGGCTTGTAGGCCCGCTTCTGGAGCGCCTCGAGCGCCCGCGCCACGTCGGGATCGTCGAACGTGCCGAGCAGCTGCAGGCAGAGGGCCCCGGCCGCGGACTGGGCGTCCTTCGCGCCCTGCCCGGGCTGGTAGGAGAAGCCGCCGTCCGGTCGGGCGCACCGCTTCACGTAGCGGATCGCCTGCTCGAGGGTCTCCTCGGGCACCGCGAGGCGGGCGTTCTGCGCGGCCCGCAGCGCCACCACCTGCATCACGGTGACGCTCAGATCGGCGTCGCGCGGCTGCGGCTGGTAGCGCCAGCCGCCCTCCCGATTCTGCGCGTTGACGATCACCTCGACGGCATCGCGACACGTCTCCCGCAGCGTGCCGTCGGTCATCCAGCCGGAGGCCTCGATGAGGGCGAGCGTCGCGAGGGCGTGCTCGTACATCGGTCCGTGCGAGTGGCCGCCCGGATGCACGAGGAGTCCGTTCTTGTCGGCGGAGCGCCGCAGGCCGTCGACCGCGCGGCCCACCGTCTCCTCGTAGGGGCCGCGTCCCGGGACGTGGCCACGCCCCATGAAGGCGAGCAGGCAGAGCGCGTCGACGCCGGTATTGGGCTTCCCTGAGACCCCCTGCGGCCACGAGCCCGAGGCATCCTGACGCCCGGCGAGGTATTCGAGCGCGCGGTCGACCGCGGCCTCCACGCGGACCAGCGCGCGGTCCTCCGGGTCGAACGTGTCGCCGTGGGACACGGCCGGCGTGCCGAGCACGAGGATCGCCGTGAGGGCGGCTGCGATGGATCGCATGGTGGGCGACTCCTGATGCATGGAGGCGTGGATCAGCTCGATCCCGACAGGCGGCGGATGCCGATGTCGAGGCAGTAGAGGCCGACGAGCAGGGCGAGGACCGGCCACGTGTCCCACACCTCGTCCTCGAGCACGACGCCCTTCTCGATCGGTTCCTGCGTGATCCGGTAGGGGATCGACCCGATGTCGCCGACCTCGACGACCGATCCTCCCGAGAGATCGGCGAGCGACTCGAGGCCATCCCGATCGACACCCGGCCGCGCCCGTTCGCGGATCGGCGCGGCGACTAGGACCTCGCCGCCGAGCGTGCTCTCGGGCGCGAGATGGCGCACGACATGCCGACCGAGGGCGTCGAGCGCGATGCTGCCCGCATAGAGCCCGGGCCGGCCGGCGGGGCGGAGATCGACGACGGCGTCCGCATCGGTCCCGGCCACCCTCACCTGCTGTCCTGCGGTGACGATCGGCGCTCCGGCGGCATCCACGAGATTGAGTTCGACGACCACGGGCACGCCCGGCTCCGTGCGGGCCGGCGTCACGGCGAGCCACGGCGTGTCGGCGGGGCGATCCGCGCGGCGGGCCACACTGCGGAGCGCCTGCCCCCAGAACCGCCAGAAGAAGGCGTCGCCGACGTTGCGCCGCCAGCGGAAGGTCT
>JBJTBO010000380.1:0-18723 GCA_046091445.1 Planctomycetaceae bacterium
GAGCGGCACGAGCTACGGCACCTGCGTGCTCCACGTCGCCCCGGAGGCGGCCGTGGGTGGCCCGCTCGCGATCGTGCAGACCGGTGATCGGATCGCGCTCGACGTCGATGGTCGTCGGCTCGACCTGCTCGTGGACGACGCCGAGATCACCCGGCGCATGGCCCTGTGGCGTGCCGCACCACCCCGTTTCACGCGTGGCTACACGCGGCTGTTCATCGACGAGACCACGCAGGCCAACCACGGCTGCGACTTCCGCTTCCTCGAGCGCGGCGCCGGCCCCGCGGCCGAGCCGGAGCCTGATATCTTTTGACGTGGGCGACGTTCCCTGCGGCGCGATGCGTCGCCACGCCAGGCCCGCTCGCCCCGCCACCACGGACGACCGCTTTACCCGAGGACGTCATGGCCAAAGCCCATTTGACACCGGATCACTTCGCCCGCTCGCCGATGGCCGTGCCGCCCCTGGCGCGTGACGCCGGTGGAGCCCTCGACGAACGGGCGAACGCGGCCCTGATCCGGCACATCGAGGCCGGTGGGATCACGCTCCTGCTCTACGGTGGCAACGCGAACGTCTACCACCTGCCGCTCGACGAGTACGAACCGCTGCTCGACATGCTCGACCGGCTGCCGTCCGCCGAGACGCTCGTCGTGCCCGCGGCCGGTCCGACCTTCGGCCTGCTGCTCGAGCACGCCCGCGTGCTGCGACGCCACCGGTTCGCCACCGCGATGGTGCTCCCGCACCAGGGAATCACGACCAGCGCCGGAGTCGCCACGGGCGTGCGACGCTTCGTCGAGGCCGCCGGCATCCCCGCCCTGCTCTACGTGAAGCACGACGGGTTCATCGAACCCGAGGATGTCGCGAGGCTCTGCCGGGACGGCCTCGTGTCCGTGATCAAGTACGCCACCGTGCGGACCGACCCCGCCAACGATCCCTACCTGCGCGAGCTGGTCACGCTCGTCGACCCGGCCACCATCATCAGTGGTATCGGCGAGCAGCCCGCGATCGTCCACCTGCGCGACTTCGGACTGGGCGGCTTCACGACCGGGTGCGGATGCGTGGCACCGCGGCTGTCGTGCGACCTCCTGGCTGCGGTGCGCCACGGAGACTGGACCGAGGCCGAGCGGATTCGCACGATCTTCTCGCCCCTCGAGACCCTGCGCAACGCCCACAGCCCGATCCGTGTTCTGCACGAGGCGGTGGCTGCCGCCGGGATCGCCGCGACCGGGCCGATCCTGCCGCTCCTCGATCCGATCGAGCCCGCCCATGCACCCGCGATCGGCGCCGCGGCACGGGCGCTGTTGGCCGCCGACGCACAGGTCGGCGCGACCCGCTGAGCGGTGGCCGCCCTGCCGGGCGAACGCCGGGGGCGGGCCGGTCGAACGCGGCCGCGACGCCAAGTGTCCAGGTTCGGGCAGTCGCTTCGACCGCGGAGGTGCCGCGGTGGGATCGCGCATCGCCGTCTGCCGGTGCCGCGGTGCTGGACCAGCCGCGTAGGGTTGGCGGGAGATCCGGCGGCGACCGTCCGAGACGGCGCCGCTGCGATCGCCGCGACAAGGAGGTCGCAGCGATGACGCGCACAGCCCGCATGCCCCTCGCCCGTACGACTCTGGCCCGCATGTTCATGAGCGCGTGCCGCATCGCGGTGGCGCCCGCCGTGCTCCCGGTCGCGATCATGGCTGCGCAGGGCGGGATCGCGCCGGCAGCCGCGGCCGACGTCGCGACGCCCGCGGTGGCCCGTCAGGCATGCCCCATCGACCCCGCGTCGTCGCGCGCCGCGTCTCGCCGCGACACGACGACGCCCATGCCCGACGGCCAGGCGGCCCATGACGCGCGGCTCTACGTGACCGGAATGGTCGCCACCTCGGGCCCCGTGGGGAGCGGGTCCGTGGCCGAACCGGGGCAGCCTCCGTTGACGCCGGGACTCGTGGGTGGCGGCGCGGGCGGGGAGATGGCCGTCGGGATGGCGCTGCCGCGGCCCGCCGGCTGGCTGAGGCTCGAAGTCGAAGGACGGGGTGGCCCCGCCGCCGCCTCGTCGGCTGCCGCAGGAACGGGACCGCGACCATGGTCGAGCATGGTCAACGCATGGCGCGACGTCGGCATCACCGAGCGGGTCGCAGCCTACGCCGGTGGTGGCATGGGCATCGGCACGGCGGACGCGGAGTCGACGGGATCGCTGGCGTGGCAGGCCGGTGCCGGGGTCACCTACGCCGCCACGGAACGCGTGACGATCGACCTCGGCTATCGTCACCGGGCGATCGGACCGGCGCTCGGGGATGTCGGTGACGGGGAGGTGATGGTGGCGGTGCGGATGTTCGATCCGCTGCGCGGCTGGTTCCGGTAGATAGAACGTCTCCGGCTTTCGTGGAGCAACGGCTCGGGGGCGGCACCGGGATCTCGTCCGCCGCTCCGACGGCGGATTGGCTCGTCGCGTGGGCCGCCGCGGCCCAATGCTCCTCGAGCGTTCGCCGACCCCCTTCGCCTACCCACCCAGGTTTGCACCGTCGTCGCTCCACCTACGCAAGACGTGCTCTAGTCCCGCGGTGGCGCCTCGTCGGTCAGTTTTACGCCGAACGCGGCCGCGATGGTCTCGATCGAGGTGGCGTGCGCGGGCGGGGCGTGCCGCCGCCAGTCGCCGAGATGCTCGCGAAACGTCCGCGGCTGCGATGGCCTGGCCGCGTTGAGCCACGGCAGCGCGGCCCAGAGCTCCGGCTCATCCTCGAAGAACGGCAGCAACGCCACGGCGACGATCCGGGCGTTCTCGCGGTCGGTGGGGACCGTGGGCAGCACGTCGCGGTGCCGGGCGTACCAGTCGGCGAGTGCCATCCCCTCGGGCAGCCGTCCCTCGTCGATGAGCCGTGCGGCATAGTCCGCGAGCGACGTCGCGTAGTCCCGCCAGTTCGGGTAGGGCGGCGTCTCCCGCCACGCGTCCGCCATGCGTCGCAGCACATAGATGCTCGCGAGCTCGCACAACGCCTCCTCGAACCAGCGGTTCCCCGTGTCGTCGCGGTCGAATCGGCAGAACACGTGGCAGAGCTCGTGGGCGAACTGATAGGCGTAC
This sequence comes from Planctomycetaceae bacterium, assembly GCA_046091445.1. Taxonomy (GTDB): domain Bacteria; phylum Planctomycetota; class Planctomycetia; order Pirellulales; family UBA1268; genus QWPN01. Next base: position 3,057 of record JBJTBO010000380.1, read on the forward strand.
TGCGACCAGAACGTGCCGCCGGTGTTGAGGTGCACGCGCACGGCCCCGTCCTCCGCGCGTTCGAACAGCGAAATCGGTCCACCCCGCGGACGCACCTCGATCCCGATGACGCCGGCACCGGGCACGTGCGGCAGGAGCGCGTCGACGACGCAGCCGAGCCCCGCACGCACGTCCGCGGCCACCGCTCCCTCCCACTCCCCGTCGTCGGCCAGACGCAGCTCGACCGTGGAGGTCGCGGCGCCGGCGGCTGCGACGTCCGGCGGTCGCGCGGGGACGTCAGGATCGGCCGCATCCGTGCGGCGGTCGTGGAGCGACATGCCGAGGACGATCACGAAGGCCGCGCCCATCACGACGGCAGCGACCGACGCCCGGAAGCACCCGCGTCTCGTGATGTCGGCCACGTCGTCGTACCGCATGCCGCCCGCCCTCAGCCCGCCCACACCCTGCCGCCGATGATGGTGTGCCGACAGGCCAGCCGCCGGCTGAGGATCACGAGGTCGGCGCGCTTGCCCGGCTCGATGCTGCCCGCCTCGGCCTCGATCCCGCTCCGCTCCGCCGGCGTGAGCGCTGCCATCCGCACCGCCTCCACCAGCGTCGCACCACCGGACCGCACCATCGTGCGCACCATGTGGTCCATGCCCGCCACGCTGCTGGCAAGCGCGTCGCCGACCCGCCCCACGGCACCGTCACTTTCGAACCACGGGCCGTCCGCCTCCGAGCCGAATCGATAGCGTCCCGCGGGCATGTCGAGCGCACGACTCGAATCGGTGACGAGGCAGACCCGGTCCGCCCCCTTCATGCGCAGGGCGAAGGCGAGCAGCTCCGGGGCGAGGTGCTGCCCGTCGGCGATCACCTCGGTGCTCATCGCCGGCTCCGCGAGGACGAACTGCTCCATGCTCGCCTGCATCGGCGCCCCGAATCGGGCGCGGAGCGACGGCACCGAACTCATCGCACACCAGAAGTGATCGACGTGGCGCATGCCGGCCCGGAACGCGGCGACCATCTCCGACCAGCTCGCGTTCGAGTGGCCGCAGGTGACGAGGCAGCCGCGGCGGCGGGCGGCCCGATAGAACGCGACGGCTCCCGGCAGCTCGGCCGCGCAGGTGGCGATGCGCACGAGCCCGTCGCGAAACCATCGGTCGTACTCGGCGGCGGCAGGGTCGCGGCGCGCTTCGGCGGCGTGGCCTCCGGTCTTGCCGGCCGCGAAATAGGGCCCGTAGAGGTGCACCCCCGCGAGCCGTGCCCCGACCTCCGGCCGCCAGGCGTCACGCACGGCGCGGCAGGCGTCGAGCATCGCGTCGATCTGCTCGCGTCGGCCCACGGTGGTCGTGGCGAAGAGCGTGGTCGTGCCGTGACGCGCATGCGCGGCGAGCACGGTGCGGACGGCTTCGGGCGTGCCGTCCATGAAGTCGGCACCGGCCCCGCCGTGAACATGGAGGTCGACGAACCCCGGCGTGATGAAGCCGCCCCCGGCGTCGACCACCAGGGCACCCGGGGGAATCGCCGCCCCACGCCGCACGGAGGTGATGACACCGTCCTCGCAGACGACCTGGCCGTCGGCGAGCAGGCCGTCGGGCAGGACGACCGTGCCATGCCGCACGACGAGCGCGCCGTCCCGGCGGGCGGTCGCGGCTGCGTGGCCCGTCCGGCGTGCACTCCGCGCCCTGGGATCGTTCATGGCTCGCGCACCCACGCCGTGGCCCTCGGGCAGCCACCGGACAGGGTGGCACGTCCGCCGGTGAGCCGCCACAATCTTGAGGCCATTCGCATCCGCCGTCCATCCACCGACCCTGGCAGGATCTCGGCCCGCGAACCCGTTCATCATCCCGGAGTGCGCCACCATGACCACGACCCGTCGCTCGTTCCTCAGGTCCTGCGGGCTCGCCACCGCGGTCGCCGCGGCACCGGCCGTGGTCCGCGGTCGTGACCTCAACGGCCGACTCCAGATCGCCTGTGTCGGCGTGGACGGCATGGGCTATGCCGACATCACCGCCGTGGGGGATCACCCCAAGGTGGCGTTCGTCGGGTTCTGCGACATCGACGCGAACCGCTTCGCCAAGGCCGATGCCAAGTATCCAGGCGTGCGGCATTTCGCCGACTACCGCGAGATGTTCGCGACCCTGGGAGACGGCTACGACGCCGTGCTCATCGACACGCCCGACCACATGCACGCGCCGGTGGCGGTGGCGGCGATGCAGGCCCGCAAGCACGTCTACTGCCAGAAGCCGCTCTCGCACACGCTCTGGGAATCGCGTCAGATGCAGCGCTGGGCCGAGGCCACCGGCGTGACCACGCAGATGGGCAACCAGATCCATTCGAACGCCGAATACCGTCTGGCGACGCGCTTGATCCGCGACGGCGCGATCGGCAGGGTTCGGCAGGTCCACTCCTGGGTCGGCGTCACGGGCAACGAGCGGACGAAACTCCTCGCGCCCCCCGCGGCGGCGCCGGTGCCGCCGAACGTGGACTGGAATCTCTGGATCGGCGCGGCGCCCATGCGCGACTATGCGCCGGCCTATCACCCCTTCATGTGGCGCGACTGGCAGGACTTTGGCTGCGGCGGCCTGGGTGACTTCGGCTGCCACATCCTCGATCCGGTCTTCACGGCGCTGGGCATCACCGCGCCGCAGAGCGTGCGGGCCCGCAACAGCGGGATCAACGACCAGATCTGGCCCACGCAGGAGATCGTCACCTACGTCTTCCCCGGCACGGAGTTCACCGCGGGCAAGGATCTCGAGGTGATCTGGATGGACGGGGGGCTGCGGCCGGAGCACACGCTCGCGCGGATGCCCGGCGACAAGCCGCTGCCGCGGGCGGGCAGCATCTTCGTGGGCGAGGAGGGCTGCATGGTGCTGCCGCACGTCGGCATGCCGCAGCTCTATCCCGTCGAGAAGTACGCCGCGTACGCGATGCCGAAGGTGGAGCCGCTCAACCACCGTCACGTCTGGGTGGATGCCTGCCTCGCCGGCACGAAAACGAGCGACGGCTTCCACTACGCCGGCCCGCTCACCGAGGCGGTGCACCTGGGCAACATCGCGACCCGCCTGGCCATCCCGACCCGCGACGCCGTCACCGGCCGGCTGGTCGAGCCCGACGGCGCGCTCGAGTGGGACGCGGCGACGATGACCTTCCGCAACGCGCACGCAGCCGACCGCCTCATCACGAAGCCGTACCGCAAGGGCTTCGAGGTTCCCGCCGCACCGACCGCGTGATCGACCATCTGCCGACGGGTGACCGTGGCGGCCGCTGACACCGCCTACGGCCGGGGCGGGGCCGCCGGCTCCGGCGTCGAGACCAGCTCGAACCGCAGGTCGGTCGCGCCCCGTGACAGCGACGCGGTGAGTCCCGAAGTCTCGGGATTTCCAAACCGCTGCGGCACGATGTACTCCACGGGGGGTCCGCCGCCGCCACTGGCCGTCTCGGCCGACTCGCCGCCGGCCGCCACCACCGCCTGCTTCACGAGCATCACGACCACCCGGTACTCACCCGGGGCCAGGCCGCCTTTGCCGTCGGGGAGCGCGGCCTTGAACCGCCCGTCGGCCCCGGTCACCGCAGACGCCGGCCGCCCCTCCGCCTGCGGCATGAACGTGACGGTGGCACCTGCCAGGGGCTGACCATCGAGCAGCACGAGGCCCTCGGCCGGGACGAGGCCGCTGCCACAGCCGGCACTCGCGGCGACGAGGAGCACCATGGGAACGAGCCCGCCGCCGACGAACCGTTTCTGCGCGTTCCGATCCACCATCGACGCACCTCTCGCGTATGGCCACGTGGTGACGAATCCATTGTGACGCCGCGCGGCGCCGGGGCTCCAGCGCGATCCTGCGCCACCGCGCCACGAACGCCGCCCACCGTTCAAAACGACACCGACCTCCCATCGGCCTTTCCGCCCAAATACTGCAGCGTCCAATGATCCATCGACTGCTGCAGGAACGTCACGGCGCCGTCCCCGAACAAAAACATCACCCCGCCGGGATGCATCGACTTGAAGCCGAGTTCGGTGTTCCAGTTGCACCGGGCCCCGCAGCCGTCGCCGGCGGCAGAGGCGACGTCCAGCTTGCAGGAGTCGAAGTTCAGAGGAATCTGCGTGCTCACCAGGCCGCATCCGTTGTTGGTGTTGCCCCAGCCGTTGTTCGCGTGGCTCGAGCAGGTCGGCCGATTCTCGCCGAAGAAGATCGTCTTCGAGAGGCCGTCGGTGATCTCCTCGAGGCGGCACACCCGCGCCCTCTTGCGTGTCGCATCCCAGTCACGGGCGAAGGGGCCGCTGCGATTCACCGACCCGGTGTTGGGCGTGAAATAGGCCGTGTAGGCGTTCGTGCACTGGCACGGGGTGAGGTTGTTGCCCGCCGTCGAGAGTGCCTGCGCGCCGGCTGACGAGAAGTAGTTGCACTTCCCCACACCGGCGTTCACGTTGACGTTGCCGTCGGTCGGGCAGACGTAGCCGGGGATCTTCGCCGTGGACACGCGCGACGAACTGCCGGGCAGCGTCGACTCGTCGATCCGCGTGCCCGGTTTGCCGCTGCCGTTGTTCGTGACCAGCGAGAAGTCGTACTGGTCGTAGAGCGACGCCAGTTCGAGGTACGGCAGGATGAGCATCGTCGTCGAACCGGCGAGATTGATCGCAGGCTGCGGATACGTGTCGAACTCGACGGATCCGCCCGGAGGGAGGTGTTTCCTCGACTCCGTGTAGATCTGGACGGCGACGCCGATCTGCTTGAGGTTGTTCGAGCACGACGACCGCCGTGCCGCCTCGCGGGCGCTCTGCACGGCCGGCAGGAGCAGGCCGATCAGGACCGCGATGATCGCGATGACGACGAGCAGTTCCACCAGTGTGAAACCATGGTGGATCGCGGCCACACGCCCCCGATCCGCCCTTCCTCGTCCGGTCAGACACACGTTCGGTCGTGTCATCGAGTGAACTCCCACCTCGAGTCGTTCGTCATCCCCCCGAACCTCCCACGGATCACATAATCGAAAGAATAGCCCGCTCGCCCGACCACCGCAAAGGCGGGGCCAGCGGCCACGTCAGGGGGCGAGTCGCTCGAGCGCCCAGCGGCCGGAGGCGTCGCGGGTGAATCGCAGGCGATCGTGCAGGCGGCTCGGCCGTCCCTGCCAAAACTCGATCCGCTCGGGCACCACGCGGAAGCCGCCCCAGTGCTCCGGCCGCGGGATCGCCGCGTCGTCCGGATGCACCGCCCGGAACCGCGAGACGAGATCCTCGAGTGCGTTGCGGTCCGGGATCACCTCGCTCTGCGGCGAACCCCAGGCGCCGATCCGCGACGCAGTCGGGCGGCTCGCAAAGTAGGCGTCGCTCTCGGAGCTGCTCGTGCGTTCGACACGACCCTCGATGCGCACCTGCCGCTCGAGCGTCACCCAGTGGAAGGTGAGCGCTGCATGGGGATTCTCCTCGAGTTCGCGTCCCTTGCGACTTGCGTAGTTCGTGAAGAAGCAGAAGCCACGGGCGTCGAAACCCCGCAGCAGCACGATCCGTGCCGAGGGTCGTCCGGCGGACGTCGCCGGGGAGAGCGTCATCGCCTCGGGTTCCGGCACGCCGGCCGCGACGGCGGCGTCGTACCACGAGGCGAACTGGTCGATCGGATCGCGGGCGATCGTCGCCTCGTCGAGAGACCCCTGTTCGTACTCCTTGCGGGCATCCGTCTTCCTGGTCTCCATCGGCGTGCTCCCGGGATCGTCACGTGCGTCGACCACTGTAGTCGACGCACCGCCAAGGGGCCGGCTCGATGGCGCATCGCGCCCCCGGACCGACGGCGCCATTTGACACCGCCGCAGCGGCTGCCGATAAATCGTGCTTCGGCGGGCCGTCCAGCACCGCGGCCCGCGTGTGATGGCCGTTCCTCCGGCGCTGCCTTCCCGGGGAGGTCCACGCATGCGCAGGCTGCGGCAGCCCGGCGTCGCGAGCATGTGTGCCTCCGCCCGCGTGAGGGTCGTCGTGGTCGCCACGGCGTGGCTCTTCGCTTCGGGCGAGCCCCCCGCCCACGCCGCCGATCCGCCGGCGTCCGGCAGCTCCTTCAGCCGCGACATCCGGCCGCTTCTCACCGAACACTGCGTGCGGTGCCACGGCCCCGACACGGCCGAGGCGGGTCTCGACCTGACGGATCGCGGGTCGGCGACGGGCGAGCGTCGCGATGGCGGCCGGGCCATCGTGCCTGGCGACGCCGCGTCCAGCCACCTGCTCGCGCGGAGCACGAGCACCGACCCGGACCTTCGCATGCCGCCGGGCGACGAGCCGCCCCTCACGCCAGACGCCGTCGGGATCCTGCGTCGCTGGATCGAGGCCGGCGCGGTGTACGAGGATCACTGGGCGTTCCGCCCGCTCGTCAAGCCGGACGTGACGGGGAGTGACGCGCTTCATCCGATCGATTCCTTCGTCCACCAACGGCTCGCCCTCGAGGGCATCGCCCCGTCCCCGCCGGCCGACCCGCACACCCTCGTGAAGCGGGTCTCCCTCGATCTCATCGGCCTCCTGCCGACGCCCGAAGAGTCGGCCGCCTTCGTCGCCGATCCGTCCGACGCCGCGTACGAGGCGCTCGTCGATCGGCTGCTCGCCTCTCGCCACTTCGGCGAGCGCTGGGGACGGCATTGGCTCGATCTGGCCCGCTACGCCGACAGCGACGGATACGAGAAGGACCGCCCTCGTGCGGACGCCTACGTCTACCGCGACTGGGTGATCGACGCCTTCAACGCCGGCATGCCGTTCGACCGGTTCACGATCGAGCAGCTGGCCGGGGACCTGCTCCCCGACGCCACGTCAGCCGCGCTCGTCGCGACGGCCTTCAACCGGCAGACGCTCACCAACACCGAGGGTGGCGTCGATCAGGAGGAATACCGCGTCGCGGCGTGCATGGACCGTGCCGACACCGTCGGGTCGGTGTGGCTCGGACTCACCGTCGGCTGCGCGAAGTGTCACACGCACAAGTACGACCCGATCACCCACGCCGAGTACTTCTCGCTCTATGCCTTCTTCAACGACGCCGACGAGTCGGTCGCGCGGCTGCCCTTCGGCGCGGCCGAGCCGCAGGCGCTCGAGGCGCGACTGGCACCGCTGCGGGACGCACTGGCCGCGCGCGAACGGGCGATCGCGCCAACGCAGCGTGCCTGGGAGGAGGAACAGCGCGGGTTCCTCGAGTCGACGCCGAATCCGCGGCTCGAGGAGCGGCCGTGTCGCATGGTCGGCGTCACGTCGGCCGCAGGCCTGGTCTACGAGCCTTGGGAGGACGGCTCGTGGCGGTTGGTCGGACGCGGCGGCGAGACGGACACGGTCGACGCCCGGGCGACCGGCGTCCCGGCCGACGTGGACACGCTCGTCCTCGCGATCGACGAGGTGCCGCTGCCATTCACCGGGCTGCGGCTCGCGACGCTGCCCGACACGGCGCTGCCCAAGGGGGGCGCGGGTCTCGCCGACGACGGCACGTTCGTCGTCACACGGCTCTCCGCGAGCATCGTCGATGCGACGGGCGCCGTGCTTCGTCCGCTGCCGGTGCAACGCGTCACGGCCGACGCCGAGTCCAAGGACTTCACGGCCGCGGACGTGCTGGGTGACGGGACGAATGTCCGGAGGGGCTGGGGCGGTGGCCTGGCCGCCGACAGGCCGCACCACCTCGATGTGCGGACCCTCGGGCGGACCGGACTCGAGCCGCAGGGATTCCCCCGGCTCGAGATCGAGACGCGGCACGGAGGTGGCCATCTCCTCGGGCGATTCCGCGTGTCGTGGCTCGTCGGCGACTGGACGGAGCTGCATCTGCCGCCGGCCGTGGTCAAGGCGCTCCGCGAGTATCCGGAGAAGCGGGTGTACGACACGCGGCAGACGCTCTTCGATCATTTCGCCGACGGCGACACGGAGGTGCGCCGGCTGCGCAGCGAGATCGACAGGGTGCTGCGCGAGTCGCAGGCGAAGATTCTCCCGGTGCGGCTGCTCTCCGCGGCACGGCTCGGCCGCGCGACCCATCGCTTCGACCGGGGCGACTTCCTCGCGCCGGCCGAGGTCGTCGAACCGGGCGTGCCGGCCGTGCTGCCCGGGCTCCCGCCCCGTGCCGCACGGGCGACCAGGCTCGACCTCGCGCGGTGGCTCGTGGGGCCGACGAATCCGCTCACGCCGCGCGTGATCGTGAACCAGTGGTGGGCCCGACTGTTCGGCCAGGGGCTGGTGCGCTCCGTGGGCGACTTCGGCACGCGTGGTGAGCCGCCCTCCCACCCGGACCTGCTCGACTGGCTCGCCGCCACCTACCGCGACGAGCTCGCCTGGGACACGAAGGCCCTGCTGCGCACGATCCTCCTGTCGGCGACCTACCGGCAGTCGTCGACGCACCGGCCGGACCTGGCCGACGTCGATCCGCTCAACGTGCTCCTGGCCCGGCAGAACCGCCTGCGGGTCGAGGCGGAGATCGTGCGCGATCTGGCGCTCGAGGTGGCGGGGCTCCTCGTGCCGTCGATCGGGGGCCCGAGCGTGGTCCCCCCGATGCCCCCGGACCTCGCCGCGCTGAGCTATGCGAACAACTTCACATGGAAGGAAAGCACCGGGCCGGACCGGTACCGTCGCGGCATGTACACCTTCTTCAAGCGCACGGTGCCGCACCCCACGCTCATGACGTTCGACTGCCCCGACGCCAACCTCGCCTGCGTCATCCGCAGCGTGTCGAACACGCCGCTCCAGGCGCTCACGCTCCTCAACGAGACCGCCTTCGTCGAGTCGGCGCAGGCACTGGGCCGGCGGATCGTCGCGGAGCCCGATCTCGACGACCGGGCCCGGCTCGCGCGAGCCGTCGCCATCTGCCTCTGCCGGCCGACCCGGGCTGCCGAGATGGTCAGGCTCTCCGGGCTGCTCGCCGCCGCCCGAGCGTACTACGCCACGGCCCCCGAGGCGGCCGCGGCGCTCGTCGGCACACCGCAGGCCGGGTCCGCGGTGCCGGACGCCGAGACGGCGGCCTGGATCGCCACGCTGCGCGTGCTCCTCAACCTCGACGAGTTCATCACCCGCGAATGACGCCCGCGCTCCACTCCCGGGTCGACGACGCGCACGGCGCCATCCGCGCCGCGGCCGAGGCCCACTGCCGTCGGTATTTCCTGGGCACGGCGGGCTACGGCGTCGGCGCGACGGCGCTGGCGGCACTCCTCGCCGAGGCGGCCGGTGGGGCAGACCTCTCCGCGACCGCCGATCCGCTCGGTCCGAAAAGCCCTCCGCTGGCGGCGAAGGCGACCCGCTGCATCTTCATCTTTCTCGAGGGCGCGCCGAGCCAGATCGACCTCTACGACCCGAAGCCGAAGCTCGCCGCGCTGCACGGGCAGCCGCTCCCCGAATCGATGACGAAGCACGTGCGCTTCGCCTTCATCAAGAAGGAGACCGCGGTGCTCCTCGGCTCGAAGCGGGTCTTCTCGCACCACGGCCAGTGTGGCATGGAGTTCAGCGATCTCCTGCCGCGCATCGCCGCGCACGCCGACGACATCCTCATGGTGCGCTCGATGCACACCGAGCAGTTCAACCACCATCCGGCACAGCTCACGCTGCTGGCGGGCCGGCCGTTCTTCGGCCTGCCGACGCTGGGCTCGTGGCTGACCTACGGCCTGGGGAGCGAATCGCGGGATCTGCCCGGCTACGTCGTGCTCTCGGCGGGCCGGGGCACGAGCGGCGGGGCATCGCTCTGGTCGAGCGGTTTCCTGCCATCGATGTATGCCGGCACGCTGTTCCGCAACCAGGGCGATCCGGTGCTGAATCTCGCGAACCCCGCGGGCCTGCCGCCCGACCTCCAGCGACAGGCTCTCGACGTGGCCCGCGATCTCAACGCGGAGCGCTTCGGCCTGCTCCGCGATCCGGCTACGAGCTCGCCTTCCGCATGCAGAGTGCCGCACCCGAACTCATCGACCTCTCCGGTGAGACCCGGGCCACGCTCGACGCCTACGGCGTGGAGCGGCCCGAGCCGGCTGTGTAGGCCGCCCGGGGCGGCGGTCCGGGCCAGTACCGGCAGTTCGCGACGAACTGCCTGCTCGCCCGGCGGCTCGTCGAGCGCGGCGTGAGGTTCGTGAGCCTCTTCCACGCCTCGTGGGATCACCACTCCAACCTCGACGTGGAACTGCCACACAACTGCGGGATGGCCGACCAGCCCGTCGCGGCCCTCCTCGCCGATCTCAAGGCGCGGGGGCTGCTCGACGAGACCCTCGTGATCTTCGCGGGTGAGTTCGGTCGCACCCCGCTCGGCGAGAATCGGGGCGGCTCCCCGCACGTCACCGGCCGCGATCACCACCCCTTCGCCTTCTCCCTCTGGATGGCCGGGGGCGGCGTGCGGGGAGGCCTGACCTACGGCGCGACCGACGACATCGGATGGTCGATCGTCGACAGGCCCGTGCACGTCAACGACCTGCAGGCGACGATCCTGCGGCTCTTCGGCTTCCGACACGATCGGTTCACCGTCCGGCACCAGGGGCTCGACGCACGGCTCACCGGCGTGGGCGGGCGCGTGATCGACGAATGGATCGCCTAAGACGTTCCTACGAAGGGCTCGCCGTGCCACACCCCCCGTCGCGGCCGGCTTTCACGATCGCCCGTGCGCCGGTCCGAATCGCGGCCTGCCTGCTCTGCCTGGTCGCGTCCACGGTGCGGGGTGCCGGCGCGGACCTGGTCGCGATCGCGGGCTGCACGCTCGTGCCGACCGAGTGGGCCGATGGCGACAGCTTCCGGGTGCGCACGCCGGCGGGTGAGGAGCACACGATCCGACTCTACGGGGTCGACTGCCTGGAGACGACCGCCCGCGATGAAACCGATGCCCGGCGGCTCCGGAGCCAGCGTCGGTTCTTCGGAATCACGACGGTCCGTCCCGACGCCGTCGCCTCGATCGACTTCGCCAAGGAGCTCGGCCGTCGCGCCGCGGACGAGACCCGCCTCGCGCTCCGACGCCCGTTCACCATCCACACCGGCTTCGCCGACGCCCGCGGCGACGGGCGCTTCCAGCGGATCTACGCGTTCGTGACCGACGCCGACGGCCGGGACCTCGCGGCCCACCTGGGGGCCCACGGCCGGGCACGCGCCTTCGGGGTTTCCCGCACCACGCCGAGCGGCGAGACGGGTGACGACTATCGCGAACGCCTCGCCGACCTCGAGCTGCAGGCGGTGGCGCGGGGCGCCGGCATCTGGGCACACACCGACTGGAACACGCTGCCCGACGAGCGACGCCGCGACCGGGACGAGGCGCGCGAGCTTCGCGAGGCCGTCGACACGAAGACGCTGCCGGCGGATTTCGTCATCGACCTCAACGGCGCGTCGCGGGACGAGCTCATGCGACTGCCGGGCATCGGGGAGACACTCGCCAATCGCATCATCGAGGCCCGGCCCTACCGTCGTCTCATCGACATCCTCGAGGTGCCCGGGATCGGCCCGTCCACGTACCGCGCGCTCAAGCCGTTCCTCCGCCTCGATTCCCTCCCGGACACCGCGCCCGAGCGTCGCTGACCATAGGGCACGTCTTGCGCGGATACCGGATGCGTGCTACGCGAGGATCTCGGTGACGACCCGTGCGGGCTTCACGCCGGTGAGCTTCTCGTCGAGTCCCTGGAACCGGACCGAAAGCCGCTCGTGGTCGAGCCCGAGCTGGTGCAGCAGCGTGGCGTGGATGTCACGCACGTGGGTCGGGCGGTCCACCGCGCCGAAGCCGAATTCGTCGGTCTCGCCGTGCGTCAGCCCGGGCCGGAAGCCGCCACCCGCGAACCACAGCGTGAAGGCGGCGATGTGATGGTTGCGGCCCGTGCTCTCGCGCTTCTCCCCCATCGGCGTGCGGCCGAACTCGCCGCCCCAGACCACGATCGTCTCGTCGAGCAGGCCGCGACGCTCGAGGTCGAGGACGAGCGCGGCGCTCGCGCGGTCGATCTCGCCGCAGACCTGCGGGAGGTGCGTCTCGAGGTTCTCGGTCGGCCCGCCGTGGTGGTCCCAGTTGGTGTGGTAGAGCTGCACGAACCGCGCGCCGCGCTCGACGAGCCGCCGCGCGAGCAGGCAGTTGCGGGCGTAGGTCGCCTCGCCGGGTTCGCGGATGCCGTAGAGAGCGAGCGTCTCGGCCGATTCGCCGGCGATGTCCATGAGTTCGGGGGCGCTCGACTGCATCCGAAACGCCATCTCGTAGCCGGCGATCCGCGTCGCGATCTCCGCATCCCCCGTGGCCTCGAGCCGATGCCGATTGAGCCTCGAGACGGCGTCGATCACCCGGCGCTGCGAGACGGGCGTGATGCCGGCGGGCGGAGAGAGATTGAGGATCGGGTCGCCGGTGTTCCGCAGCGGCACCCCCTGGTACGCGCTCGGCAGGCTCCCGCTGCCCCACAGCACGGCCCCGCCCCGGGGGCCGCGCGGCCCGCGCGGCCGCACGGCGAAGCCCCGCAGGGCGGCGCCCGCGCGCCCGAGCCCCGACGTCACCCACGCGCCCATGCTGGGCCGGCCGAACTGGCCGGTGCCCGTGTTCATGAAGAGCTTCGCGGGCGCGTGATTGAACAGGTCGGTAGCGCACGTCTTCACGAAGCAGAGCCGGTCGGCGACCCCGCCGATGTGCGGCAGAAGGTCGCCCACCCACGCGCCGCTCTCGCCGTGCCGGGCGAACGACCGCTTCGACGCGAGCAGGTCGACGCGATGGCTCGAATCCATGAAGGCGAACCGCTTCCCTTCGATGAAACGTGCCGGGATCGGCTGGCCGTCGCGCTTCGCGAGTTCGGGCTTGTAGTCGAAGAGGTCGAGCTGGGAGGGACCGCCCGCCATGAACAGGTAGATCACCCGCTTGGCGCGCGGGGGGAAATGGGGCGGACGGACGGCGAGCGGATCCGGCGGTGCCGCGACGGCCCGGTCGGCCGCGAGCAACCCACCGAGGGCCATCGCGCCGACGCCGATCCCGCACCCGCCGAAGAAGTGCCGCCGCGTACGTTCCCGGAGCAGCCACGTCGCGTCGTCCATCGCCCGCCTCCCGCTGCGGTCCGGCTCGTCTCGGCCGGGCCAGGGTCGAGTCACTCCCGCGTCACCGTCTCGTCGAGGTTCAAGAGCACCCGCGCCGCCTCGACCGGCTCGAGTCCTGAGAGCACGCCCACCTCGTCGCCGTCCGGGTGCCGCGCCGTGCAGCGACGGAACGCCGCCACGACGCCGTCGGTTCGGATGACGGCGGCGAGCGCCTCGGCCATCTCGACGAACGCGGTGTCGTTGAGGAGCGTGAGCGCCTGGAGGGGCGTGTTGCTCCGGTTGCGCCGCGTGCAGGTGGTGAACCCCTCGGGCGCGTCGAAGACGGCGAGCGCCGGCGGCGGCGTCGCCCGGAAGACGAAGGTGTAGAGGCCGCGACGATATCGATCCGGACCGGTGCTCGTCTGCCACGGCCGCCGCATCTGCCCGAGCGCCGTCGCGCCGTCGGGAATGGGCGGAAAGACCGACGGCCCGCCGATCGTCGGCACGAGGAGGCCGCTGGCGGCGAGCGCCGCGTCGCGCACGATCTCCGCCTCGAGCCGCAGCCGGCGCTGTCGGGCCAGCAGGCGGTTGGAGGGGTCGGCCGCGGTGGCCGCGGGCGTCCCGACCGACGCCTGGCGATAGGTGCGTGAGGTCACGAGGAGGCGGTGCAGATCCTTCACGCTCCAGCCGCGTCGCATCCATTCGACGGCGAGCCAGTCGAGCAGTTCCGGGTGTGACGGAGGCGATCCCATGAGCCCGAAATCGTTCTCGGTCTCGACGAGTCCCATGCCGAAGAGCCGCTGCCAGAAGCGATTGACCAGCACCCGGGCGGTCAGCGGGTTGGCGGAATCGACGAGCCAGTGGGCGAGATCGAGCCGTGTGGGCGTGGGAGCGGTGGCCGCGAGCGCGTGCAGCACCTCCGGCGTGCCCGGCGACACTTCGTCGGAGGGGCGGGTGAAGTCGCCCTGCACGAGGATCGTCGTGCGGCGGGGCTCCCGCCGTTCCTCGAGCACGAGCGTCGTGGGCATCGCGGTCCACCGGGCGTCGAGGTCGCGCCAGCGCCGCTCCAGCGTCTCGAACGCCGTGTCGCCGACGCCGATGCCGGCGGCGAAAAGCGTGCGACGGTGCTCGGCGGATCGCTTCGCCTCCTCGATGTCGAGGGCGGCCTGGGCCGGCTTCGGGAGCATGCCGCGCGCGCCTGCGTCGAGCGTCGCCTCCCATGCCTGCAGTTCGGACGCGCGGGACTTCACGTGCGCGTGCACGGCCGCGAGCGCCGCGGATCGCTCCGCCTCGAGGGCCGCGAGATCCTCGCCGGCCGGCGGCACCTTCATGGTCGGCTCGTCCTGGTTGTTCAGGAAGGCGAAGAGCCGGTAGTAGTCGCGCTGACTGACGGGATCGAACTTGTGATCGTGGCACTGCGCGCACCCGATCGAGAGGCCGAGCCACACGACGCCGGTCGTCGCGACACGGTCGAAGACGCTCTCGATGCGGAACTGCTCCCGATCGATCCCGCCCTCCTGGTTGATCTGCGTGTTGCGATGGAACCCGGTGGCCACCCGTTGCGGCATGGCGGCATCGGGCAGCAGATCGCCGGCGAGCTGCTCGATCGTGAACCGATCGAACGGCAGGTCGCGGTTGAAGGCATCGATCACCCAGTCACGCCACTTCCACATGTCGCGTGGCGCGTCGATCGAGTAGCCGTTGCTGTCGGCATACCGCGCCTGGTCGAGCCACCAGCGGGCCAGCCGTTCGCCATAGTGCGGGCTGGCGAGCAGCCGCTCGACGGCGTCGCGGTAGGCCGCCTCGGGGTCGGCGGCGTGCGCGTCGAGGTACCGGTCCAGATCGGCGATGCTCGGCGGCAGGCACGTGAGGTCGAGGTGCACGCGACGCAGGAGGATCTCGGGCGGCGCTTCCGGTGAAGGCGTCAGCTCGCCCTCGGCCAGTCGGGCCGCGATGAAGCGATCGATCGGATGGCTCGGGGGACGGCCACCCATCCGCTCCTCCGGAGGTTCGACGGCCACGGGGGGCGCGAACGCCCAGTGCCGTTCGTAGCGGCCTCCGGCCGCGATCCAGGCGCGCAGCACATCCCGCTCGGCCGCCGAGAGTTCCTTGCCCGAGTCGGGCGGCGGCATCACCTCGTCGGCGTCGGTGCTGGCGATCCGCTGCACGAGCTCGCTGGCCGCGACGTCGCCCGGCACGACGGCCCTGCGCCCCGATTCCAGAAGCGCGGTCGCGCCCTCGGCCGTGTCGAGCCGCAGGCCGGCCTCCCGCGCGTGGGCGTCGAAGCCGTGGCAGGCGAGGCACTTGGCCGCGAGGACGGGCAGCACATCCCGATTGAACTGCGGCTCGGCGGCCGTCGCGACGGCGCCCAGCACGAGCGCGAGCGGGAACGCCGCGTGCCACCTCACGGGTGTCGGTTCCACGAACCTCGCGGTGCCGCGAGGCGAGCGTAGGGCGCGATGCCCGGCCATCCCCCGAGTGTACGACAAACCCCCGGCCCGGGGCCGCGATCCGAGCCGCGCCACGGGCCGCCCGGCGTCAGGGGCGGCCATCCCGACGGAAGGCCCCGATCACGACCCAGGTCCCGGTCACGAGCCAAGTCACGATGAGCGCGAGCGTGATCGATGCCGCCATGCGGCAACCATAGGTCGCAAAGCGGGGCACGGCTTGGCGGGCCTGGCGATTCGACACCGACCGGCGGTGGCGAAAAGCCGCGTCCCCGGCGACACTCATCGCTCCGCCGCCTCCGTGAGC
>JBJTBO010000381.1:0-5108 GCA_046091445.1 Planctomycetaceae bacterium
CGATCGCGTCACCGCCGCCACCGGTGATCTCACGCGTCAGGGAGTCGCGCACGATCTCCGTGGCGGCAGGCCCGCCGTTGACGAAGAGCCGCATGCCGGACGCCCGGCCGGAGCCGTCACTCGTCACCGCGACGTGCACCCACTCGTCCACGGGCAGCGGCTCGGCGGCCCGCACCGACGCCGCGTCGCCGGGCCAGAAGTGGATGAGCGACCATTGCAGGTGGCCGTCCACCACGAGGAGTTCGTAGCCCCTGCTCGCCGCATCGGTCCATGCACGGGAGCGATGGAACACGACGGCACGACGAAACGGCTCCGGACTCCGCAGCCAGGCCGCGACGGTGAACGGATGGCTGCGGCGGAAGTTCCCCACGGGCGTCTGCACCGCGTGGTCGCCGGTGAGCCTGACGGCCATGCCGTGCCGGCCTTCGGCGAGCCCATTGTCGCCGGGCGACGTGGCGGCGCGGTCCTCCGGCTTGGCGTCGGCGGCCTGCGGGCTCGCGGCGTCGGACGGGGGGACGATCGAACTGGCGAAGCGGCCGTCGGCTCGACGCGCATCGAACGAATAGTGGGCGAGTTCACCGCGGATCGTCCCCGGGAGCGCGGCGGCGGCCTCGAGCGCCGGCGGCAACCCCGCGCGCCCCGCCCGCCACGCGGCGACGGCCTCGCGGGCGGCCATCGCGCGGGCGGCGAGCGCGGCGGCTGCCTCGGCCGCCGCCTCGTCGGCCTTCGCGAGCGCGAGCGCCTGCTTCTCGTCGAGCAGCCGCAGCTTGGGCGTCGGCACGGAGGGCGTGAAACACGAGTAGAGCCCCGCCTCGTCCACGTCGTCGAAGAACGAGAAGAGCCCGTAGTACTCGCGCTGCGACACGGGGTCGAACTTGTGGTCGTGGCACCGGCAGCATTCGAGCGTGAGCCCGAGGAACGCGGTGCCGAACGTGGTCACGCGGTCGTTGACGTAGGTGACGCGATACTCCTCCTCGACGCTGCCCCCCTCGCTCTCCTGCTGATGCAGGCGGTTGAACGCCGTCGCGAGAATCTGTTCGTCGGACGCGTGGGGCAGGAGGTCGCCGGCGCCCGGCCACGTGACGGAGTCGTCCCACGGCAGATTGCGATTCAACGCCGCGACGACCCAGTCGCGCCAGCGCCACATGGGTCGCTCACGATCGACCTGAAAGCCGTAGCTGTCGGCATACCGCGCCAGATCGAGCCAATCGGCCGCCATGCGTTCGCCGTAGCGGGGACTGGCGAGCAGCCGCTCGAGCAGACGCCCGTAGGCATCGGCCGTGTCATCGGCGACGAAGGCGGCCACCTCGGCGGGCGTCGGCGGCAGGCCGGTGATGTCGTGCGAGGCGCGGCGGATGAGCGTCGCGCGATCCGCCTCGGGCTGGAGCGCGAGCGACCGGTCGGCGAGTCGCGCCTCCACGAGTCGGTCGATCGGATGGGCTGAACCACCCGCCGGCGTTGGCGGCAGCGTCGGTGCCACGACGGGCATGAAGGCCCAGTGCGGCTCGTACGTCGCTCCCTCCGCGATCCAGCGTCTCAGCACGTCAACCTGGTCCGGTGCGAGGTGACCGAGTTTCGCCTCGGGCGGCGGCATGACCACGTCGGGGTCGGTGGACGTCACGCGGGCGAGGAGTTCGCTCGCGTTTACGTCCTTCGGCACGATCGCCCGCGAGCCGGATTCCAGCTCGGCCGTCGCCTGCTCGAACACGTCCAGCCGCAGTCCCGCCTGGCGATTGGCCCCGTCCGGCCCGTGGCACGCAAAGCACAGGTCGGAGAGGATCGGCCGGACATCGCGATTGAACGAGAGCGGTGCCGGCGGCTCGGCCGCGAGCGTCGCGGCGGAGAGTATGCCGATCATGCAGGTGAACGCCGCGATCCGTGCCCAAGACGTGCCATGGGCGTCGCGAGGGGGCCGGAAACACCGCGGATTCGTGGCGTGAAACATGCCCGAATTGTAGTCGCGTCAGCCGCGTAGGGGCATGGCGGTCGCCGCGGGATCGAGGCGTCATTCGCACGCCTGGAGGCGTGCGCCACAGGAAGCAGGTGGGCGACGTGGGGCCGAGCGCTCGTCGCCCTCAAAAGCCCCGGCCGCCTCCGCCGCCGAAGCCGCCACCCGAGAAGCCCCCGCCTCCGCCCGAGAAGCCTCCGCCGCTGCCAAAGCCGGATCCTTCGCTCGAGCGTGGTGCCGACTGCATGGCCGTCGCCGTGACGGCACTCATGCGGGACAGGTCGCCGGTGAGGTTCGTCGCGTGGAACGTGCGGATGGGGCCCGACCCGACGTACCACTGCGGCGGTTCGGTACAGATCCCCTCGAACGCCTTCGCCCACCGCCCTTCGACGCCGAGTGCCATGGCATAGGGCAGGTAGCGCTCGAAGAGGTCGGGTGTGAGCGGCAGCGAGGCGAGCCGATGCGACTCCACGCGCGACACAAACTCCTCGAAACCGCGGATGGCCGCCCGCGTGTCCGCACCGCGTTTCGTGCGCGCGGGCATCGCCACGCCGAATCCCCCGATCGCGACGACCGTCACGATGCCCGACGCGATCGCCAGCGCGAGCCCCGCTCCCGACATGAGCGCCGGTGCAAGCACGCGGACCACGCCCAAGACAACCACGAAGAGCACACCGGCACCGATCGCGGCGCCGCCATAGCCCGACACCACCCGGTCCGGCCGCTCCCGGTAATGACCGTCGGCGACGAGCCGGTCGAAGATCGCGGAGCGGATGCCGGGCAGGTGCGTGTGGAAGCGATCGCACAGGTCGTCGCACGTGACGGTCCGCAGGACCGTGCCACCTTCGGCCGCGCCCTCAGACGGCGTGCCGGCCCCGGGAAACAACCCGGCGATGAGCCGCCGCTCCGATTCCGGGAGCCCGGCCTCGCCGGCCGGCACCCCCAGGAGATCGAAGGCGTATTCCGGCCGCGACAGCCAGCCCGCCGGCGACGTCTCGCGAATGCGGATGACGCCGCGCACGGCGAGGTCCACGAGCATCGCCATGAGGTCGCGGGTGTCGGGCGTGTTGTCCACGAGCGTGCCGACCTCGGCAGGCCCGAGGCCGGCAGGCGGCTCGTACTGCACGACCACCGGGCCGGTGGCCGGATCGCGCCCCTTCGCGAGCCAGCGTCGCAGGAGCACGACACACGTCGCGAGCGGCACGAGCACGAGCATGCCCTGGAACACCAGCGCGAGCAGATTGTCCGCCACCCACGCCAGCCAGCGCTCGAAAGCGTCGGGCCGATGGATCACGCCCGGGTTCCACGCGATCGCGATCGTGAGCCCCTCGCGGATGCCGAGTGCCCGGTCCGCCTCGACCTCGACGACGTGGCGATCGGCTGCCGGTGGCGGCGACTCGACGGCTGGATCGAAGGCGTCGGCCGGCGCGTGACGCTCGCCGTCGATGCGGATCGTGGCGGCGCGCTCCGTCGAGCCGAAGCCGCCGGTGAACGCATTGGCGCGCACGTTGACCAATTCACGCGGGAGCGTGACGCGGGCCCTCGCGGTCCGTATCGGATAGGGCCACTCGTCGCCGGTGACGTTCCAGTACAACTCGTCGTGGTCGGGGAAGAAGCGGAGCCCGTTGCGCACCGTGTAGCGGATCACGATCGTACGAACGGCGTCCGCGGCGTTCGGGATGAAGATCTTGAGATCCTCGGCGTGGCCCTCACGAGACCGCTGCACCCGCAGCCGCTCACCCGTGTCGGTCGTCACGCCCGCGAGGGAGAACCTCAGGAAGAAGCGGTCGCCACGCGGCGTGCGATACTCCACCGGGATGAGCCGATGGATCCCGTTCCATGCCCCGTCGAACCGCAGCCGGATCGTCTCCGTGACCTCCAGTGCGCCCGATGCAGCGACGTCGATCGCCACGTCGACGTCATCGATCGCGATCGATCGCGCGAGGGCGGCGCGCGACGCGAAACCGCCGGCGACGACGACCAGACCGGCCAGGAGCGGGGCGATGCGACGGCCGGGAGCACTGCCACGGAAACCACGCGCCTGACCGACGGCCGCGGCGTTCATCGTTCGCCGAACCGCACGCTCGGCACCGCCCGCTCGGCGTCGCTGCCCAGTTCGAAGAAGTCACGGGCCTTCGCGCCGGCCGCCCCGGCGAGCAGGTTCCAGGGGAACATCCGCACCGACGCATTGAGGTCACGGACGGTCGCGTTGTAGTACCGCCGCGCCCCCTGGATCGCATCCTCGATCGTCGCGAGCTGCTGCTGCAGGTGCGTGAACTGGCTGCTGGCCTTGAGGTCGGGATAGGACTCGGCGAGCGCAAAGAGGCTCTTGAGCGCCCCACTGAGGACGTTCTCGGCCGCGGCCGCGTCACCGGCCGTGGCGGCGCCCATCGCCTTGGCACGGGCCGCGACGACCGCCTCGAGCGTTTCCTTCTCGTACCCGGCGTACCCCTTCACCGCCTCCACGACGTTGGGCACGAGGTCGTGACGACGCTTGAGCTGGACGTCGATGTCGCTCCAGGCGTTGTCGGCCCGCACGGTCATCGCCACGAGCTGGTTGTAGAGGGCGATCCCGCCGACGATGACGACCGCCCCGACGCCGATGGCGATCCAGAGCGGCGAAATCCCCTCGCCGGCAGCGAGCGGCAGTCCCGCATGGCCGACGATCGGCAGGAGCACCCAGAACTCGTTGGCGGCGACGGGCATGGACGGCTCTCCCCGAAAAGACCCCGAAAAACCACGCGGCCCGCGGCGCGGCCGGGCGTGCCGACCGGGTCGGGCCGTTCCCAAGCCGGGTTGCCCGGTGTGCCGATAGGAAGAGTATCATTTTTGGGAGCGATGCCGGGGGTTGCCCGGCATCCCGGCTACCCGCCTGTCGGAGGCGCCCATGTCCGTTTCGCGACCCCTGCGGACCGCCACTTCGGAATCCAAAGCGCCCTCGGCAGCGACCTCGGCGAGGCGGTGCCGCGGTCCCGTCTCGCGACGCTCGTTCCTCGAAATCGGCTCGATCGGCGCGACGGGGCTCGGTCTTGCCGATCTGCTGCGGTTCCGCTCGGCCTCGGCGGCATCGGCTGGCACGCCCGCCGCCGACACCGCCGTGATCTTCATCTGGCTGCCCGGTGGGTTTCCGCACCTGGAGACCTACGACATGAAGCCGGAG
>JBJTBO010000382.1:0-3497 GCA_046091445.1 Planctomycetaceae bacterium
CGATAGGTGGCGGCGATGCGGCGCACGTCGGCATCGCCGCCACCTATCGTGATGCCTCGACGGTCCTCTACCTCGGTCGCCAGTACAGCTTCCCGCTCGCCCTCGAGGGCGCCCTCAAGCTCAAGGAGCTCTCCTACATCCATGCCGAGGGCTATCCGGCGGCCGAGATGAAGCACGGCCCGATCGCGCTGGTGGACGAGGCGACGCCGAGCGTGTTTCTCATTCCACAGGGGGCGGTGTACGAGAAGGTGCTCCTGAACGTCGAGGAGATCCGGGCCCGCAAGGGGCCGGTGATCGCCGTCTGTGGTCCGGGCGACGACCGCGTGCGGGCGCTGGTCAACGACGTTATCGAGGTGCCCGAGGCCCCGGATTTCCTCCAGCCGATCGTGGCGGCGATCCCGCTGCAACTGCTCGCGTATCACATCGCCGTGCTCCGTGGCTGCGACGTCGACAAGCCGAGAAATCTCGCGAAGAGCGTCACCGTGGAGTAGGTGTCCGCCCGTCGCTGGCGCAGGCGGGACGGCGGCTGCTCGGGTGGTGCATGGCAGCCACTTCCATCGGCGTGGCAGGCTGGTAGGATCGCCTTGGTCGACCCACTCGCCCGAGTGGCGGAATTGGCAGACGCGCAAGATTCAGGTTCTTGTCCAGGTAACTGGGTGGAGGTTCAAGTCCTCTCTCGGGCACTTTCGGCGACGTTCGCCGCATGCGGCCATGGCGTGGTGGACGGACCGCTGCCGCTCGCCGGCCGCTCGCGAGGTCGGGCAGCGCCCGCTCACCGCTTCGCCGGCCCCGCTCCGGTTCGTTTGTTCCGCGGCGCTGCCTCGGTAGGATGACTTCGGGGCTGTAGCGCAGTCGGTAGAGCATCGGCCTTTTAATCCGTTGGTCCTGGGTTCGAGTCCCAGCGGCCCCACTTGGCGGCGGGTCGGGAAACGCCCCGGCCAGTCGCGCCGAGGCACGTCGCGGCCTCCCGCGAGGGCAGCGTGCGCAGACGCTCCGCGAGGCCAGGCGTCAGTACGCCAGTTCCAGGTCGGTGAATGCCGCGAACATGTCGGGCACGCCGCCGTTGATGTTGCCATAGATCGCCTCGAAGCCCGCGCCGGGCAGAAGCCCGGAGACGCCCGCGCGGAAAATCCAGTTGTTGTTGAGCAGGGGCCTCGACTCGACGCCGAGGCTCAGGTCGGTGCCGATCGAGCTCGGGATGTCGTTCTGAAACACGAACGATTCGAGCGCTTTCGTCGTGTCGAAAAAGAGGAAGTTGCAGTTGGAGACGAGCCGCGTGCGCGGCGTGAGCTCGAAGTCCATGCCCACGTTGTAGAGCTGCAGCCCCGGGTTCACGAAGTTGGCCTGTGACTGAAACTTGTTCGTCGCCCGCAGGTCGGGATAGATCGACAGCAGGTTCTTGAGGTTCGTGCCCAGAAGGGGAATCTGCTGCCGCACCCAGTAGCTGAACTCCCCGCCGGCAAACTGCGTGTTGTCGATGATGCCGTCGAACCCGCCCCCGCGTCCGTCGGCGATGTCGTTGTCGCCGGATGCGTAGAAGACCGAGGTGCGGAAGCGGATCCAGTCGGGCGAGTACGACAGTTCCAGTGCGGCCAGGGTGGCGCCGATGTCCACCGCCCGCAGCGCCTGCGGGTTGAGCGTGTCGTGGCCAAAGGCGTAGTAGACGGCGCTCGTGATGTTGAAGTCGTTGATGTGGCCGTCGGTCGCGAAGCCGACGTAGCAGGCGTTGACCTCATGGGGCGCGGCGAGTCCCACGGGATCGGGCCTGACGAGGAAGCCGTTCTTGTCGTAGTGCAGGCTCTTCTGGTCATGGTCGTAGTGGAAGCTCATCTGCGCGGTGTGGCCGGGCCAGAGGAAGTCCTGGCGGTAGTAGTTCGCGATGAAGACCTCCTGGCCGCGATCATCGAAGGAGTTGAGGAAGCTGTTCGTGTCCTTCTCGCGCTGGTCGAAGATGATGAGGTTGAATTGGTCGCGGTTCGCCAGCCGCGTGCCGAAGACGCGGATGGCACGGTTGAGATCGCTGAAGATGAAGCCGCGGAAGTCGCTCGTGAACGGCTGGGAGCCGCCGCGGACCGAGAGAAAGTCGTAGTCGGGGCTCAGGTCGGCGATTTTCGCCTCGACGAACCATTCCTCGAGCGTGGCGAAGCCGCGCGACCGGCGTCGCCCCTTCGCCACGTCGGGTGAGACCACGCCGTACTCGTAGACCTCGAGGTAGTTCGAATTGAACACCGGGGCCAGCCTGATGCGCCAGTCGTTGGGCTTGAACGACTTGTCGCCGTGGTTGAGCTCCATCGCGATGGAGTAGTACTGCAGGAACAGGAAGCCGTTGGGATTGCCGAAGAAGTCCTCCTGGCCCGGTGTGGGCGTCGATTCGAACGGCGTGTCGGGCGTCGGCACCTGGCGGAAGTTGGCGATCGTGCGACTGGCCACGCGCAGGTCGAAGAAGGTGTGCTGCCCGATGATCGGGTAGTCCTCCTTGAGGAAGTTCTGTGTGTACGGATTGAAGGCGTTGCCGAGCGCGTAGGGGTAGTCCTCCAGCCGAGGATGCCCGCGGCCGTAGCGGTCCCAGGGCTGCAGGCCCAGCCGCCAACGGTCCTCCATCGGTACGAAGTGGCTCGACTCCTGCCGCTCGCTCGGCAGCACGCTCGAGGCACCCGAGAAGCCGGGCGTCGGATAGATGCCGTAGCGGAACAGGGGATCGGCCACCGGCCGCTCCCCCGCGAGATCGTATGGATTGTCGACGGGCGGCGCGAGGATCGGCGGACCCCTCGCCCCAGAGACCGGGCTCTCGGCGGCCGGTGGCGGGAGCACGTTGACGGGATCGCGCGAGTCGTCGAACCACGAGGCCTGCAGGATCGATGGGGGCAGGCCGTCATGGGGCGGGGCGTCGACGGATGGCAACGGGAGTGGCGTCGCCGGCCAGAGCGGCGCATCGAGCACGCCGGCGAGCGGGTCCGCGGCGTTGATCGCTGCGTGGAACGCGACCCGCGCACACGATCCCGGCGCGATCGGCACGTCCGATCCGCCGCAGGCCGTCGAGGTGACCCAGCCGGCCGCGAGCGCGAGGGCGCAGGTCAGCGTCCCACGGAGGGGCAGACCGTGGGCGAAGACCGCTTTGACGAGAGGCGATGACGGCACCCCGTCGGAGCCGGGGGGTTCATGACCGGTCGGCCGGGTCGCACAAGGCCACGACCGGCGTGCCGCACGGGCCGCGAGCGTGGGCCGCAGTCTGTCGGCGCTCGAGCGGCTGAAGCCCATCGTTGGGGAGGCGCGGGCGCCGTTCGGAATGGAGCGGATACGACCGGATTTCCAGAGGTATCGGCCGTGCCGGGCGGAGCGGTTGTGCGATTCCGGTGAGTTCTCCGGTCTGCGGGGCTTTTTCTGGCTCGACCGGGCAGGATGCGTCGATCTCGGAGTTTGGGCACGGGCTGCCGCGGACGGCGCCGTGACGCCTCACCGACATCTCTTCACCAGAACTCCCCGCCTGCCGACCATGC
>JBJTBO010000383.1:0-4732 GCA_046091445.1 Planctomycetaceae bacterium
ACGCAGGCCGCCGCCGACGCCGTCGACGACGACATCTCGGCCGGCCGGAAGCCGCCCACGAAGAGGTCGCGCCGGAAGCGTGGGATCGCCGCCGTGTCGTCAGCCTTCCCGGCGGCCTTGCCAGGCTTTCGACCGCCCGACGTTTTCCGGTCGGGCGTCGTGGCGGGGAGCGGGGCGTCGGTGGCGGTCGCCGCGGCGGTCTCGGCGGCCGCGGCGGGGGCGCGACGTTTTCCGCGCGATCCATTCGCCACCGGCTCGGCCGCGGACTCCACCGAGGGCGCGGCCACGATGATGCAGTTCTCGCCGAGGTCGAGATCATCCTCCTCCTCGATCGGCCGGCCACGGTCGTCGAGCTTCACGTCGGCCTCGGCCGTCTTGCGGCGGGCCACGGCGAGGAGCTGTTCGTACAGCTTCGCGCGGTCGACGCCGTTGATGACCGACACCGCCGAGGCGACCTCGCCGAGGTAGCGCAGGAAGATCGAGCGGCGCTGGCCCTCCTGCGCCACGCGCAGCCGCCGGCGCATGTACACCCCGAGCTTGCGGCCGACGGCCTGCAGGGCGAGCCGGATCTCCTTCTGGATCTCCGGATAGTGGGCGATCGCCTCCTTCGACTCGCTCGTGAAGGGCACCCAGACGCTCGCCACGTGCACCATGACGGTGACGGGCCCGCTCGGCAGGCTGCCCCGCGACTGCGAGAGACCGTAGGCCCGCCAGTTGGTGGAGAGGATCGTCTGCGTGACCGCGCAGGCGGCGTGCTGGAACTGGAGCGGGACACGGTTGGCATAGCGGAGCACCGTCATGCTCTGCCCCTCGTCCACGCTCACGTGCTGCATCGCCTCGTGCAGTGCGTCGAGCTGCTGCTTCTTGAGCTTCGCGGGGGACTGACGCGGCGCGAGCTGGGCCTCGGTGAGGATCTTGTCGGCCCCCTCGCCGCCGACGCCCGCGAAGGTGGTCGTGAGGAACTGGCGCAGGCTGCGGGCGTCGCTCTCCCCGGCGAGCTCGCCGAGCGCCTCGCGCGTGACCCGCTGCGTGGCGACGCCGCCGCCGTAGGCGAGCGAGGCCTCGATGAGGAACGGGTTGCCCCGGTAGACGCTCGGTGGCCGTGTCGCCGCGGTGAAGAACTCGCCGGGGACCACCTGGCGCAGGCCTGCGAGGAGCCGCTGCTCACCGATCGGCACGATGCAGTCGGTGGCCGGCGGCGGGATCCGGGTCTCCTGGATCGCCTTGTAGAGGGCGTCGGCCTCGCCGCGCCCGAGCTTGCCCGTGGTCACGCGGGACGAGAGCTTCGCGGTGTCGCAGATCTTCCGCGCCGTGCCGGACGAGACCCGCGAGAACGACTGCGTGAGGAACTGGGCCAGCGTGAGCTTCGGCTGCTCCTGGAGCATCGTCACGAGCCGTCCGAGCTCGACACCGTAGGGATGGGGCTTGATCTCCTTCGGCTCCGGCGGCAGGTCGTCGCTGGCGCGTTCGAGGACGCGATCCTGCCCGTCCGGGCCGCCGAAGTGGATGCGGGCGTGCGGGTTGGAGATCGCGGTCTGCTCGAGATACTCCTCCACGCTGCCGCGGCCGCGCTGGAACTTCGCCTCCATCTCGATCGTCACGCGCGTGCCGTGCTCGATCGGCTCGCCCCGATCGTTCGCGGCCACCCACTCGATCGAGTGCTTCCGCATGAGCTCGTCGCCACCCTTGCCCGGTGGGATGTCGACGCCCTCTCCCTTCCCGTTGAGGATCTCCGGCTGGTTCGTCTTCGTGTCGATCCGCAGCTCGTAGTAGTGCGTGGGATGCTTGCGGTCGATCTTCGAGACGATCTTCACCGGCTTGCCCGTCGTCAGCACCCCGTACATCCCGGCGGCCGAGATGCCGATGCCCTGCTGGCCGCGGCTCATCCGCAGGCGGTGGAACTTCGAGCCGTAGAGGAGCTTGCCGAAGATGAGCGGGATCTGCTTGCGGACGATGCCCGGGCCGTTGTCCTGGACGCTCATGCGATAGCGGGTGCCGCTCTCGCCGACCTGCTCGATCCGCACCCAGATCTCGGGCAGGATGCCGGCCTCCTCGCAGGCGTCGAGCGAATTGTCGACCGCCTCCTTGACGCTCGTGAGGAGCGCCTTGCGCGGCGAGTCGAAGCCGAGCAGATGGCGGTTCTTCGCGAAGAACTCGCTCACGGAGATGTCGCGCTGTCCGGCGGCGAGAGCCTGCGCGGTGGCCCGCCGGCGCACGGCCTTCGGACCTGCCGTGGCCGAGCCCTCGCTGGCGCTCTCGCCCGGCGGAGGCGCGTCGTCCGCGACGGGCGGGACATCCTCCGCGGCGGCCGTTCGCCCCTTGCGGCCGCGTTTTTTCGTGGGTTTCGTCGCGGTGGCCATGCTGCGATCCGGCGGGAAAAGGCCCCCAGACTGTGATCGTGTCGGGAAGCCTTGGCAAGAGGGGATGACTTTGCGGGCAGTGCCCACCCGGCGGCCGGAGGCGTCCGCGGCGCCTGCGAAGGTGTGACTGTCGTGCCGGAGCGGCACGGTGCGCGGGGCGTCGGTCATCGACACGCGCGGTCGATGTCGAAACTCCCTGCGAAAGCGGCGGACCATGGACGGGGCCGTCGGAACGCAGCGTGGGCGTGACAGGGAGGTGTTCGATGCGACTCGACGCAGCGATGCGGCACGGACTCGTCGCGCTGGTGCTCGCGACGACGGTGGCCGCGGGCGTGAGCCATGCCGTGCCGATCGACGGCGGGGTCGAGGGTCCGACACCCGATGTCTTCTACAACTTCTACGTGCCGCCGGTGCCGCCTCCCGGATATCCGGGGATGGGCGCCCAGCTCTACGTCGCCCCGCGGCCGGTGCCGCCGCGGGTGGGGCACACCTGGTACACGTACCCGCCGTTCATGCCGCACGAGTTTCTCTACAAGCATCGCCGGCGCTACATCCGTCCCGCCGGGGTGACGGGGTTGCGGACCGACGTGCACGCCTACTGGTGGTGAGGAAAGGGAGTTTCATGGCTCGAATGCCCGCGTCGCACTGCCTGCCCGTGATGCTCGGGATCGCGCTCGGTCTGAGCGCGGCATCCGCCTGGGCAGGGCACCCGCTCGGCCATGGCCACGTGCGGCACGGGCACCCTGCCTGCGGGCCGGCGTGCGGGTGCCCCATGTGCATCCCGGGCTGCGAGCCGCTGTGCGGACATCACCACTGCGACGGGCACTGGCTGCACCACGACGTCTACGAGAAGCGCTACTTCCTTCGCAGCCAGGGGAAGAGCTGGCACAGCGCCTGGTACGACCCTGCCGAGGGGCGGCCGATCGCGCTCGTGGTGCCCCCGACATCCGAGTTCCAGACGCAGTACGCGTGGGGCGTGCCGAGCTCGCGCGTGGCGCCGATCTACCACCAGTTTCGGCGGCCCTATCCCGGGCCCGGCGCGGTGCCCGGCGGGGGCGGACGCTTCCTGCCGACGCCGAACCAGCCGAGCGACACGGTGCAGTTCGGCGTGAACGCGGTCCGCGGGCCGTGGGGCGCGTACTGAACGACGCGGTCGTGCGGGTGACCGGGGCGTGGGCGGCCGGGCCGCGAGCCCCTCACTCGCCGTCCACACGCTGCCGGGCGAGCGCGGCCCATGGGCTCTCCGGCGCGAGCTCGAGGAACCGCGCGAGGTGATGATGCGCCTCGTGAGGCCGGCCCGCCTCGCGGAGTACCCCCGCGACGTGCCAGTGTGCGTCGGCGTAGTCGGGCTCCTGACGCAGCACGCCCTCGAGCGCGGCCAGCGCCAGCTCGTGGTCGCCGAGTTCCGCGAGGACGCACGCGAGGCTCGTGCGGGCCCGCAGGTGTTCGGCGTCGACCTCGATGACGGCGTAGTAGCGCTCGCGGGCCGCGGTCAGGTCCCCAGCCCGGTAGAGCAGTTCAGCCAGCATGAAGAGCACGGGCGCCGACGGGCCCGCCGCCTGGAGCACGGCCCGCAGCGCCTCCGCCGCCTCCACGAATTCGCCGGCGGCCTCGAGGTCATCGGCCAGGTCGAGCATCTCGACCACGATGTCGTCGTCGGCCGGGCCGTCGCCCTCGGCCTGTCGGGCGCCCGCGTCACGCAGGGAGACGCACGGGTCGCCGTCCGCCGCGTCCGCATCGTCGATGCCGGCGTAGAACGTGAACTGCAGCTGGCCACCGGCCCCGAGCAGTCGGTCGCCGGAGCGGAGGCTGAGCCGGCGGCCATCGGCGACGATCCGATCCGCGAGCGGCGCGGCTGCGGCGAGGTCGCCGGCGGCGAAGTCGGCGAGCTCCACGTCGATCTCGCGGAGCGACAGCCCGGCGGCCAGCAGGCGGGCGTAGTGCCGGCCCGCGACGAGCTGCGGGAAGTCGAACCACTCGAGCGATCCGGCCCGACGGACCGGCTGCAGGAGGCCTCCCCGCACCCAGTGGCGCACGGCCGCCGGCGGCACGCCGAGCACGTCCGCGATGAGGGCCGTGGTGTAGAGACGGTGGATTCCGGGTGATTCGTCAACGGGCGCGGCCGCGGCGTCGGCCTCGGCGAGTCCCGCCCCGTCCGTCGGCCCGTGCGCGGATGAGCGGTCGTCCCTGACCCTG
Organism: Planctomycetaceae bacterium; assembly: GCA_046091445.1. Lineage (GTDB taxonomy): Bacteria > Planctomycetota > Planctomycetia > Pirellulales > UBA1268 > QWPN01. Next base: position 4,557 of record JBJTBO010000383.1, read on the forward strand.
CCCGACATCGTGCTCTTTCCTTTCTGGACGAGGCTGGACGCGGTGCGCCGGACGAGCCGCGCAGAACAACCCGCGCCGGACAACCCGCGCCGAATGACGCCCGCGCACGTCGCGTCGTGCGACCCGCGCCCGCCCGCCCCGTCGCCGCGGGAATCTACCCGCGACCGCGCGGCGCG
>JBJTBO010000384.1:0-21593 GCA_046091445.1 Planctomycetaceae bacterium
TCCCCGAACCCCCCGACACGGAGCGGCACGCCGGCGGCCCGCCGTCCCCCCGCGAGGCGGCAGCTTTCGTCGACCTGCCGCCCGGCTTCCGCGTCTCCGTCTTCGCGGCCGAGCCGGACGTGCGCAATCCCATCGCCATGGCCTGGGACCGACGCGGCCGGCTCTGGGTGGCCGAGAACTTCACGTACGCGGACGGGACGACCCGGTTCGACGACACGCTGCGCGACCGCGTGGTGATCCTCGAGGACGCGGATGGCGACGGCACGGCCGATCGTCGCACGGTGTTCACCGACCGCGTGCGGATGCTCACCGGCATCGAGGTCGGTCGCGGCGGCGTGTGGCTCATGTGCCCGCCCCAGCTGCTCTTCATCCCGGATCGGGACGGCGACGACGCGCCGGACGGGCCCGCCGAGATCCTGCTCGACGGGTTCGACGTCGGCCTCGCCAGCCACCACAACTTCGCCAATGGCCTGCGGTTCGGCCCCGACGGCTGGCTCTACGGGCGGTGCGGTCACTCGTGTCCCGCGCGGATCGGTCGTCCCGGCGCGCCGGACGAGAGGCGGTTCGCGATGGAGGGTGGGCTCTGGCGGTACCACCCGGAGACCGGCTCGATCGAGGTGCTCACGACGGGCACGACCAACCCGTGGGGACACGACTGGACCGCCGAGGGGGAATGCTTCTTCGTCAACACGGTCAACGGCCACCTCTGGCACATGATCCCCGGGGCGCACTTCGCCCAGGCCAACGGCATCGATCCCAATCCGCTGACCTACGAACTGATCGACCAGCATGCCGATCACTACCACTTCGACACGGGGGCGGGCTGGCAGGCGTCGCGACACGGGGCGGCCGACGCGCTCGGCGGCGGCCACGCGCACTCCGGGTGCATGATCTACGAGGGCACGAACTGGCCCGCCGAGTCGCGGGGTCGCCTCTTCACGCTCAACTTCCACGGGCGGCGCGTGAACCAGGAGGTGCTCGCACGTGCGGGCAGCGGGTACGTCGCCCGGCACGCGGCCGACCTCTTCGCCACCGGAGACACCTGGTTCCGGGGCATCGACCTGGCGGCCGGACCGGACGGCAGCGTCGTCGTGCTCGACTGGAGCGACGCAGGCGAGTGCCACGAGCGCGACGGCGTGCACCGGTCGAGCGGCCGGATCTTCCGCTTCGCCTCCGGTGAGCCCGTGCGGCCCCCGTGCCGCGACCTCGACGCGCTCGACGACCTCGCACTCGCCCGCCTGCTCCGCGAGCCAGACGGCTGGCACGCCCGGCATGCCGCCCACGCCCTCGCCGCTCGCGCCGCCACCGGCCCCGTGGCCGACGCGGCCGTGGCGCTCATCGAAGAGCAGTTCGCCACGGCCGACACCCTCGCGACGGGAGCGGATGCGACGCGTGCCGCCGCCATCGGTGCCCCGGCCCTGCGCGTCAGGGCCCTGCTGATGCTGCATCGCCTCGCGACGAGCGTGCCGACCGCGGCGCACGCGGCCGACACCGCATGGCATCGCCGGCTGATCGACCTCGCGACGGCCACGGAAGGAGGCAGCGACGACGAGCACGTGCGCACATGGGCGATCCGCCTGCTCACGGAGACCTGGCCGCTCGACGCGGCGCTCGGTCCGGTGCTCCAGGACGACGACACGCACGCGCGTGTCGCGCGGGAGTCCGACGACCTGCTGCCCCGGCTGGAGCGGATCGCCCGCTCCGACCCCTCGGGCCTCGTGCGGCTGGCACTCGCCTCCACGCTCCAGCGGCTGCCCATCGCGGCGCGGCCGGCACTGGCCGCCGCGCTCGTCGCACGACCGGAGGATGCCGACGACCACAACCTGCCGCTGCTCGCGTGGTACGGCCTGATGCCCGTCGCCGAGATCGATCCCTTGGCGCTCGCCGACGTCGCCACCGCCTGCGCCTGGCCGACCACGCGACGCCTCGTCGCGAGGCGACTCGCCGAGCGGATCGTGGAGGCCCCCGAGGCGGTCGATCGCCTCGTCGCCGGCGCGACGGCGAGCGGCGACGGGGCCCTCCTCGGGGATGTGCTCACCGGCCTCACCGAGGGCTTCGCCGGCTGGCGGCGCGCACCCCGCCCCGCCACCTGGGATGCCGTCGTTCACACGGTCGAGGACCTGCCCGTCGGAGATCGACGCACGGCCTGCATGGTCATGCTGCGCGACCTGGCCGTGCTGTTCGGTGACGGCCGGGCGCTCGATGGCGTCCGGGCGACCGCGCTCGATGCCGCAGCCCCGCTGCCAGCCCGCGAGGCCGCGCTCCGCACCCTCATCGAGGCCCGCCCGGCCGACCTGCGGGCGGTGTGCGAAGCGCTCGTCGGCGTGCGACACCTCGTCGTGGCGGCGGCACGCGGGCTGGCGACGTTCGGGGACGACGAGGCGGCGGCGCGGCTCGTCGAGGCCTGCCGCCGCGTCCATCCCGCCCAGCGCGGCGAGATCGTGTCGCTGCTCGTCTCACGGCCGGCATTCGCGGCCCGACTGCTGGAGGCGGTGGCGTCGGGGACGATCCCCGCCCGCGATCTCTCGGCCTTCCACGTGCGGCAGATCCACGCGCTGGGCGATGCGTCCCTCTCGGCGCAGGTCGACTCGGCGTGGGGTCGGCTCCGCGACACGCCGGGTGAGAAACGTGGACGCATCGCCACGCTCACCGAGCGGCTCGATGCGGCCGCGATGGCGGAGGCCGATCTCGCACGGGGTCGGGCGCTCTATCAGCGGGTGTGCGCGACCTGCCACCGCCTGTACGGAAGCGGCGGTGGACTCGGGCCCGACCTCACCGGATCGGGGCGGCACGACCTGGGATACCTCCTGGAAAACATCGTCGATCCGAGCGCGGTGGTGAATCGGGACTGGCGTCTGTCGATCGTCACGCTGTCCGACGGTCGCGTGCTCTCGGGGGTGGTCACCGATGCGCGCGATCGCGCCGTCACGCTCGTCACGCCGACCGAGCGGGTCGTCCTCGACCGTGGCGACGTCGAGTCGATCGTCCAGGCCGACGCGTCACCGATGCCGGAGGGCCTGCTCGACCCGCTCGCCCCCGAGGAGGTCCGCGACCTCGTCGCCTACCTGCGCCACCCCGTGCAGGTCCCGCTGCCCTGACGCCGCGGCAGACACGCGCCGGGCCACTCCGCCCGCGGTCTTGCACGCGCATTGCGGCCCGCTACACTACCCGCCAACATTCTGACGTGTGTTTGACTTTTCTCTCGACGGCATTGCTGCACTGCGAAGATGAGCCTCGCGTGAAGGCGGGCACGGAGACGAAAAACGGCGTCCCTTCTGTCCCGTTCCGCGATGCCCCCGACAACCGTAATCGAGGACATCCATGTCGGCTGCATCTGTTGTGCGCGAAGCCGATCACCACGCACGTTCATTCGTGATCCAAACCACTCGTCGGTGCGTTTTTCGAGTGGTCGTGCTCGGCGCCTGTGCTCATTCGGTGATCGCGACCGCCGGCGATCCCTCGTCCATGGCGACGGCCCGCATCGACGACTTCTGCGACCGTGTCTGGCGCGAGCACTCGATCCAACCCGCTGCCGAGGCAACCGACAGCGAGTACGCCCGACGCCTGAGCCTCGACATCACGGGGAGCATACCTCACGCGGCGGACATGCGGACCTTTCTCGCGGACCGATCCGAAATCAAGCGACTTCGTTTCGCTCACGCGATGCTTGGCGGAGCTGGCCACGTGCGTCACCAGATGACGGTCTGGCATCGCCTCCTGCTTCCTCCAACCATGACGCCTTCCGTCGGCCGCTGGCACGCCGACCTCGATGCCTGGCTGGCGGATCAACTGCGTCGGGACGTGCCATACGATCTCATGGCGCACGAACTGCTGACAACGACTGTCACGATCAGCCCCGAGATTCCAAACGGCCGGCCGGGCCGCCCTCACGACCCGTCTCCGATCGCGTTTTATCGCGTCAACGAGTTCAAACCCGAAAACCTCGCCGCCCGGACGGCCTCCGTCCTTCTCGGCATCGACCTCGACTGCGCCCAATGCCACGACCATCCCTGGAAGCCGTGGACGAAGGACGATTTCGCCGCGTTCGCCGCGTTTTTCGCAGGCGTCGAACCGACGATCATCCAATCAGGCCGAGTCGTGGCCGCAACGGAACGGCGTGACCGAAAGACGTTTGCCTTGCCGAATGCATCTCCGGTCAATGCCCGCTTTTTGGATCAGCGAACACCCGACTGGCCCACATCGAGCAGCGGCCGCGAACTTCTCGCACGATGGGTGACAGATCCGGGTAACCCCTACTTCGCGCGCACTGCCGTGAATCGGATGTGGTCGCAATTCTTTGGAGTTCCGCTCGCGACGGATGAAGATCCCACGTTCATGGAACTGCTGGATGAACTGGCGGAAGTGTTCGTGTCGACGGGATATGACGTCAAAGTCGTGATCCGCGCGGTCGTTGCGACCAGGGCGTACCAGATGACGAGCGAGACCACGGCGGCAGACCACCCCGATCAGGAGCGATACTTCGCCCGTATGCGCGTGAGGGCACTTTCGGCGGAACAACTGGAGGCGAGTATTGAGCGGGCTGCCGGATTGTCCGGTATCGTCATGCCCGTGGCACGAGCCACCTTTCTTGCACACTTTCAAGGGACGGAACCTGACGCAGCGAGTCGACAGACATCCATCCTTCAGTCATTGGAATTGCTGAACGGAACATTTGTCGCCGCGGCCACGAATGAACACCAGAGCGATTGGCTGGAAGGCCTTGCTGAAGCTCCCTGGCTGAGCGCTTCAGAGCGAGTGGAGCACCTCTTCCTCGCGACCTGCTCCCGCTTCCCCTCGCGCGAGGAACAGATGCACTGGTGCGACCTGCTCGAATCGTGTTCCAGCGTCGAGGATGCAAAAGCCACGGTCGCCGATGTGCTGTGGGTTTTGTTGAACAGCAGTGAATTCCTGTTCAACCACTGATGCGTCGTCGCACCACGACGCCACATGGAGCGTTGTATGAACAGGCAATCGCGCCGAGCCTTTTCGCGGTATTCCGTCGCCGGTGTGTTGGGGGTGTCGCACTCGGGATGGCTCCGGGCCCTGGCGGATTCCGTGGTGGACCCGCATCAACACCCACCTCGGCGGTCCTGCATTCTGCTGTGGATGCACGGCGGTCCATCCCAGATCGACACCTTCGACCTGAAGTCCGGACACGAGAACGGCGGACCCTTTCGTGAAATTCAGACCAACGTGCCGGGGATTCACATTGGGGAGCACCTGCCGCGCATCGCCGAGCAGATGCATCGGCTCACGCTGGTGCGGTCCATGTCGACGAAGGAGGGCGATCATGCGCGCGCGACCTTCCACATCAAGACCGGGTACCCTCCCCAAGGCCCCGTGGCGTACCCGCCAATCGGGGCCTTGGCGGCGAGGCATCTGTCCGATGCGGATTGTGCGCTCCCTGGATTCGTGAGCATCTCACCTGCTCGGGGACTGACGCCGAGCACGCTCGGCGCGGGTTTCCTGGGCCCCCGATACGCTCCACTCACGGTGGGGGGTGGGCTCGCAGAGGCGAGTGACGCGTACGCCCCCGACGTCCCGGGCCTCGATGCCGCTCCAGGCATCGATGGGCCGCGCGCCCAACACCGCCTCGACCTCCTACTCTCGCACCAGCGGACCTTCCTGGCGTCTCATCGGGATGGCCCTCACGTCGCCCATCAAGCCGCCGTCGAGGCGGCGATCCGACTGATGCATCCCGATGCTCGCAGTGCCTTCGACTTGGACGAGGAATCGCCCTCGCTGCGCGACGCCTACGGTCGCACCCATTTCGGCCAAGGATGCCTCCTCGCACGTCGGTTGGTGGAGCGCGGCGTCCCATTTGTGGAGGTCACGCTCGGCGGTTCGAACGACGGCACATCCGGCTGGGATACGCATTATCACAACTTCGAAGCGGTCCCGCGACTGTGCAGGGTGCTCGATACCGCCTGGTCGACACTGCTGGATGACCTCCAGTCGCGTGGCCTTCTGGATGACACCCTCGTCATCTGGGCCGGAGAGTTCGGTCGCACCCCGAAGATCAACCAGATGCAGGGCCGGGACCATTACCCGACTGCGTGGTCCACGGCACTCGCTGGTGGCGGTATCCATGGTGGCGGCGTCGTGGGGCGAACGAGCCGTGATGGCACGGCGGTCGAGGACCGGCCTGTTTCCGTGCCCGACTTTCTCGCGACCGTCTGCCTGGCTCTCGGCATCGATCCAGGCGAGTCACACGTGTCAAATGTCGGTCGGCCGATCCACATCGTGGACAAGAGCGCGCGCCCACTCACCGAGATCGTGCGATGACGCGTACGTGGCTTGCGGCGGTGGTCTGTGTCTTCATCCTCCTCACCCTGCCGGAATCGGCCTGCACCTGTTCCGAAACGTTCCGTGATGACGAGGTCGAGATCATCGTCTTTGCTCGACGGCGTCCAGTGCTGGTGCGTGCCGTCGTCACGGTCAACGGCAGGCCCTTGCACGATCTCTGGCGAGACTACCTCGAGGCCCTCTTCACCTATCTCGACCGGGATGGCGACCGTCTGCTCGACGAAGATGAGTTCCGACGCGGCCCATCGCCGACCCACCTGGGGAGCCAGCGACTGGCGGGGCTCTACCCGCGACTTGGGGAAGCGAGCGCCTCCGTTGCTCAAGCGGATCGCGACGGGGATCGGTCCATCACGTTGGAGGAGTGTGTCGCCTATTACCGCGAGGGAGGGCTCGGCCCGATCTCGATCGTCGAAACGCAGCCCGCAGCGCCCGCCGCCGAGCCGCCATCGCTCGCGCTGATGCGCATGCTGGATGACGACGGCGACGGCAGGCTGTCGAGAGCCGAGATCTACGGGTTGCGCGAGACGCTCGATCGTCTCGACCTGAATGAGGACGAGTTTCTGACGGTTGACGAGGTACCGTCCGAAGACCGTGCCGTCGGGCACATACCGCAGGCCCCTGCTTTCATCCTTTGTCCGGACGCACCATCGACGGCGCGGCAGCTCGCCGAGTATCGCTCCTCATTCCGCGGACGATACGGCGATCTTCCGGACGCAGACGCGCTTTTCCATCACGAGACGATCGTCGACTGTGCGGTCAACCTGAACCCTCCTGATGGACCGTGCCGCGTCGAAGTGCAGTGCGCTCGCGGGGAGCACGTCACCGTGCCCGTTCCCGCCGGCGGGGGCGCGATAACAATTGGCGTGAGCCCCTCACCGGCCGGGCTCAGCGCCGGCATCCGCCATGTCTTCATGCAACAGTTTGCAGCAACTCGTCAGGTGAATCATCCCGGCACCGCGGACGGCGATCCTCTCGGCACTCGATTCGCGTTGCTCGCGGACCTACCTTCCCTCGCCGACCGGAATGAGGATGGGGAACTCTCGGAGAGCGAACTCATGCGATGCATCGACCTGCACCTCTCCCTGCTGTCACATTCCGTGACCCTTACCGTGAGCAGCCGAGACGCCGACCTGTTCATGCTGTTTGATGAGAACCGTGATGGTCGCGTCGCTCTTCCCGAAATCCTCACGGCATATGACCGTTCAATCCCGTGGGATTCCGATGGTGATGGCCGACTGGCTTTTGGCGAACTTCCTCGCGCGTTCGACCTTCGATTCGGATGCGCCGAAGGGTCTCCCCAGCCCCGATCGTCGCCGGTGCCCGCCGCCCCAGCAGGTGCCCCACGGTGGTTTCATCTGCTCGACCGCAATGGCGATCTCCGCGTGTCACGTCGGGAGTTCGTCGGTTCGGAGGCGGACTTTCGCCGCTTGGACCGCAACAGCGACCGGCTCATCGACCTCGTTGAAGCGACGTCCTTCGATGGCGCAAGCCCCACCCGGTGAGATCGAACGATGCGACCATACGCTTGCCTGCTCACCGTCGCGATCGCCGCGACCATCGCACGGGCCGAAGACTGGCCTCAGGCACTCGGGCCGATGCGGAATAATCGGACCAGCGAGGCGGTGCCTGCATGGACCACGCCTCCGCGCGAACTCTGGCGGGCGCGTTTTGGTGAGAGCAACAGCAACGCGATCGTCGCTGACGGCCGCGTGTTCCTGCATTGCAAGATACAGGACCGGGAAGCCGAGGAACTCATTGCACTGGACGCCGCGACCGGCACGGTGCTGTGGCGGCGTGGGTATCCACGCGAGCCGTACACGAGTACGACGGGCAACGGTCCGCGGGCCACACCTGCGACGGCGTTGGGGCGCGTCGTCACGTACGGTGTCACGGGAATGCTGACGTGTTACACAACGGCCACCGGTGAGCAACTGTGGCAGGTCGATACCCGCAGCACATTCGGGGTCGGAGCACTCCGCTACGGAGTGACAAGTTCGCCCTTGATCGAGGGCAACCGCGTCCTCGTCCATCTGGGCGGATCTCACGGCGCCATCGCGGCGTTTGACCTCGAGAACGGCTCCGTTGTCTGGAAGGGCTTGGACGACCCCGTGAGCACGTCATCTCCCACGGTCGTCGAGTTTGCGAATGGACAGCGGCACATCGCCTTTCAGACGGCGCTCCGAATCGTTGGCGTCGACGCCCTTTCCGGAGCATTGATCTGGGAGCATCCGTTGTCGGACACCCCCTTGGACAGCATCGCCGCCCCATTTTGGACCGGGTCATCGTTGATCACGAGTTCCGTGGCCTTCGGCGGGAAGGCTGTGGGTATCGCAGCGGAGGCAGGAAGGTTTCGCGCTACCGAACTCTGGCGCAATGAGGAACTCGGCTCCTACTTTCAGAGTGGCGTGCCGATGCCCGAAAAACGCTGTTACTTCATCGTCACGAATCGCCAGCAGCCTGGCGCCACCCTGCGCTGCGTGGACCTCGAAACCGGTGCCGTGCGGTGGAGCAAGCCATCGGTCGCGGATTGGCACGCGGGCCTCATTGCCACGGGTACGAGCGGCCTCCTGTTGTCCGACGGAAAAGGCTCGCTCAGCCTCGTGGCTGCCGACCCACATGCCTTCGTCGAACTTGCCCGTACCGACGTTCCGGGACTCGCGTCATCGGTAAATCCCGTGGTCGCAAATGGCCGCGTCTACCTCCGTGGACAAGAAACCATCGTCTGCCTCGCCATCGGGCGTCCTTGACTCCTTCGGATGTGCGACCGCCCGGCCAACGACGCGCCGCGTCGTGGGAACCGACTTAAAACCAATGACGATGCCGCGGCGTTCCCCTCGAGCGTGATGCGAGCGGTCCGGGCGGCGTGCAGGCTCGGGAGAGCCGAAAAGCACTGGCCTGAAGCCCTATTGTCGGTCTCCTGCGATCAGCACCTTGATCTCTGGCACGACGTTCGAGGACTTCGGCTCGACCGTAAACGTCAGTTTGGAGGCCGCAGGATCGTTGTACCGCCCTGCGAGAATATCTGGACCATCACCGTCGTATGGGTTCGTCTGTGGCCGCTGCCAAAACACGGTGATTGCATAGGTGCCACATGGCACCCCATCCCCGAACTCGCGCGTGGTCATGATGAAGGACCCCGCTTCATCGACCCGCCCTTGCGGTCGGACGCCTGGGGACGAGACGCCGCCGACCGGATGAAACACCACGAGGGCATTCGTCGCCGGGCGATTGTTCCCGTCCACGACCCGACCTTGCACGGGGAACTGGGGAGCCTGACGCGGGCCACACGAACACACCATCACGACCGCGGCCACGCTGCCCCTCTGGAGAACTCGACGCAGATGGACGTCAGGACTTTTCGCAATCCACACGGCCGCCGCCTCCCACCGAACAACCACCCTGCGCACCCAGCATTCATGACCGCAACCGGCTACTCCCCGGGGACCAACTCGTTGTTCGCCGCGGTGGTCAATGCTGCGAGAACGCCTATGTCAATTGAGGCTGCGATGACTCGCGTCGATCCATCTGTGAAGGAGGAGTTGGCTAGGCCAGGATGGAACGCATAGTAGCCCAGGTCATTCGAGCAGTTCACACCGCATGCACCGGGCTGTGTCGCTCCTGACCCATCCGAGCCGCGGAGACTGTTGCCGCCGGTGGTCGGATCCCCCCATCCGCCACCTCCGCCATTGCTCAATGAAAGGTTTTGACCCGTATCGCCTTGGGACCGGTAGAGCTTGAACTTGCCGGCTATCTCGGGAATGAGAATCGTCTTCGACGTGCCGTCCGAAATGTCCCGCAGCGGCGTATAGGCGTCGGGCTTGAACGGCCCATTTCGATTCGCGGTCGACGGCCAAGCGAGATATCCTGCCAATCCGCCCGCAACCGCCGCCGCCGGTCCGTAGTCAGCGGGAGCGGCGGAGTATGGGGGCGACAAAGGATACCCTGGCCATACCGGCGGGACTGCGTAGTAGACGCCGCGACTCGGTGTCGAAGAACAGAGAAACAGGGGGATGATGGTCTGAACGACCTGGGCATTCGATGGCCCTCCGCCATTCGGCGTGGCGTCCTTGGATGTTTTCGCCAAGTCATACTGATCGAATACCGCAATCTGCTCCAGATGGGGGAGCACACGAATGGCCCAGGACGAATTCGGGGAGCTGACATACGTGTACGATGGCGGAAATCCCTTTCTGCTATCGGCGAAATTGAGGCACGCGAGCGCGATTTGCTTGAGGTTGCTCGTGCACTGCGACCGTCGGGCGGCCTCGCGTGCGGTCTGCACGGCGGGCAGCAGGAGGCCGATCAGCACGGCGATGATCGCGATCACCACCAGCAGCTCGACGAGCGTAAAACCAAGACGTCGATGATCACGACCATCACCGCGAGTCGCCGCACGACCTCGCGCGAGAGTGCGAGGCATCGCGAGAAGAACCACGGGCGCGACCATACGCTGCCTCCGAACCGATGGGCCGAAATCACTCAAACAACTGTCAGTACGTTAGGGTAATGCGCGTCGCTGAGGGATGCAAGCAAGCCGTGGACCGAGACGACGCGGCGACCAGTGCCTCAAGAGGATTGCGGACGTGACGCGCGCTCACTTCCCCGAGATCAGGGGCGACTCTGACTCGAAGGCAGTTTCCCGCCGCCGGTGGGCGGTGCCTCTGGCCGCGACCGTCATGGTGGCGACGCTCCCCGGCCGGACCCACGGACTGGGCCTCGTCACCGAGCCGCTCATGACGGACCTCCACATCGACCGCGTCACGTTCGCCACACTCAACTTCTGGGCCACGATCCTCGGGGCGGCGTTCTGCCTGCCGATCGGCCGTCTCGTCGATCGCTGCAGCGCGTCGGCCGTGCTCGCCGGGTGCCTCGCCGCGCTCGGCGCGGTCGTCGTCGCGCTGTCGGCGGTGCGTGTCGACCCCATGACGGTCCCGTTGCCCGCCATCGGCACGCTGTTCCGATCGGAGTCCGGCGGCATGATGGCGGTGCCTGCCGTGCTCTTCCTGCTCGTGCTGCTCACGCGTGGCCTCGGGCAGAGCGGCCTCTCCGTGGTGAGCCTGGCGATCCTCGGCCGCGCCGCCGGCGCGCGGCCCGGTCGGGCCGTCGGGATCTACTCGTGCCTCGTCGCCATCGGGTTCATGGGGGCGTTTCTCGGCGTGAAAGCCGCCTTCGAGCGGGAGGACGCCGATTGGCGCGGGGTGTGGGCGGGCATCGGCTGGTGCCTCGTCGCCTGCGCGGTCGCGGCGCCCTGGCTCGTCCGACTCGCCGGTGCGAACGCGACGTGTGGCGGACCCGGGGCCGACGCGGCGGGCAGCACGCTGCGCGAGGCTCTCGCCACGCCCGCGTTCTGGGCGTTCGGTATCGCCACGGCCTTCTACGGCCTCGTGGCCTCCGGCGTCTCGCTCTTCAACCAGTCGTTGCTCGCCGAGCGCGGCTTCGACCGGAGCGTCTTTCTCACGACGACCGCCATGGCTCCGCTCGTGGGACTCACGGCGAACCTCGGTGGAGGATGGCTGGCCGGTCTCGTTTCGCCAGGGAGGATCGCGGGCGCCGGACTGGCCCTGCAGGCCGGCGCCCTGGCTGCCTTTCCGCTCGTGCGATCGATCGGCGGCATCTATGCCTACGCGGCCGTGATGGCGCTGGCCGGCGGCCTGCTGACCGTCGTGTTCTTCGGATTCTGGCGGCAGGCCTTCGGCGCCGCCCACCTCGGAGCCGTGCAGTCCTCGGCTCAGGCGCTGACGGTGGTGGCGTCGGCGCTCGGGCCCGTCGTCCTGGCGACCGGGCACCACTCGGCCGGATCGTACGTGCCGGTCATGCTCGCCCTCGCGACGGTGTCGGCGGTGCTGGCCGCGGCGGTCGCTCTGGTGCCGATACCCCGGCCTGCAGACCTCGTGGAGCCATCCCGATGACGGACGTGTGCGGGTCCAGACCGTTCGATCGCGATGCGGTGCGCGAGGCCTACGACCGGGACGGCTTCGTGGTGGTGCGGGGTCTGTTCACACCCACCGACATCTTCGCGGCGGGGGCGGAGGCCGACGGCCTGCTCGTCTCGCACGCCCACCTCAAGGACGTGGACAACCTGCGCTGCCGCTGGCGTGACGACGTCACGACCGGGACGTGCACGTTCGAGACGTTCGATCCCGTGTGCGACATCGCGCCCGCCTGCCGCGGGCTCGCGCTCGCCGAGCGGCTCCTCGACCTGCTGGCCGCCGTCTACGGCGAGCCGGCCTGCCTCTTCAAGGACAAGCTCATCTACAAGCCGCCGGGGCTCGCAGGCTACGGACTTCACCAGGACTGGATCGCATGGCCCGGTTTTCCGCGCAGCTTTCTCACCGTGCTCGTGCCCCTCGACGCCGCAGACAGCCACAACGGCTGCACGATCGTCTACCCCGGCCTGCATCACCGCGGCCCACTCGCGCCGGAGGACGGGGACTACCACGAACTGGCTGCGGACCTCGTCGGCGAGTCCCGGCCGACGCCGCTGGAACTCGACCTCGGCGACGTCGCGCTCTTCAGCGGCTTCACGCCGCACCGCTCCGATGCGAATCTCTCGACCCGTTGGCGACGTCAGCTCTACCTCAGTTACAACGCGTTCTCCGACGGCGGCGACCGGCGCGATCGTCACTACGCCGAGTTTCACGAGTGGCTCCGCGTCCGCTACGCCGCACACGGCCGGGCCTCGACCTACTTCGCCTGAGGATGCCATGGCGTTCGTTCCGGGGCGACTCGGATCGTCCTCGATTCCCCGCACCGCACCACCTCCATCCCCGAAAGGTGTCGCATGACCGCGTCGATCCGCTTCCATCTCTCGCTCAACGTGACCGACCTCGAGCGGTCGATCGATTTCTTCACCACGCTCTTCGGCGTCGCGCCGGCCAAGCGGCGGCCCGACTACGCGAAGTTCGAGCCGGACGACGTGCCGCTCGTGCTCTCGCTCGAGCCGACGCCGCCGCGGCCGGGGACAGGCCCGCTCAACCACGTCGGCCTGCGGATGCCCGACGCCGCCAGCCTCGTGGCGACGCAGGAGCGGCTCGAACGCGCCGGCGTCCGCACCTGCCGGGAGGAAGGGGTCGAGTGCTGCTACGCCCGGCAGACGAAGTTCTGGCTCCATGATCCCGACGGGACGCTCTGGGAGGTGTACACCCTCGACGCCGACATCGACCACCGCGGCTCGGGCCAGACCGACGACGCGGTGCGCACCGGATGCGGTCCCGCGACGTCATCGGCGGACGTGGGAACGACGAAGCCGATCTGGGAGCACCGGCTCGGCGATCCGTTTCCCGCCCGCATCCCCCTCGCCGACGCCGCGGTCGCGGAGGTGCACCTGCGGGGCACGTTCAATGCCGCCGCGCCCGAGGCGGAGAAGGAGTCGCTCGTCTCCGAAGCGCGACGGATTCTCCGGCCGGGTGGCCGCCTGTTCGTCCACGTCCTCGTGGGCGACCGCGCAGTCGCGGCGCCGCAGCTCGGCGGACCGGCGGCGGTCGTCCAGTTCGTGCCGCACCGGGATGGCCCACCCGCCGTGGTCGAGCGGGCGGGCTTCCGCGACATCGCCCTCCTGAAGTTCGACGCGCATCCCTGCTTCACCGCCGACGGCGTCGCCATGCGCGAAATGCAGCTCGAGGCGTTCACTCCGACCGCAGCCGGTGCATAGCAGCCGGAGCGTGATGCTGCTCTCCGCGAGCCGCCCGCCCTTGGCGATCCGGCATGGCCACACGACAATGGCGGTGAAGTCGTGCGTGGAACTTCGTCATGGCCAGATCCGACACACTCGAACCCGAACGCTGCGCGAAGATGCTCGCGTCCCTCGCGGCACCGGAGCGTCTGAGGATCGTCCGCCATCTCGCGGCGGGCCCCCGGTGCGTGACCGACATCGCCGCGATGCTGGGCGTGCCCGCCGTGAACGCGTCGCACCATCTGCAGGTGCTGCAGGCCGCCGGACTCGTGGAGGGCACGCGGCGGGGCCGGTTCATCGACTATGCGATCACGCCCGGGATGCTCCAGCGTCTCGAGCAGGCCGGCGTCTCCTGCGAGTCGCTCGACCTGGGATGCTGTCAGTTCGTGCTGCCCTTGGGGCGGCTGCGGTCGGCGGCTCCACGGCGGTCATCGCCATCGCGCGGGTCGGAGACGACCCGTTCCTCCCGACGCTGAGTCGAGACGCGTCACGCGACGAGCCGCGACGAGCCGCGCTCAGAGCGTGAGCCCGGCATAGGCGGCCAGCGACGCGGCGACGGTGAGCGCGACGTCGCGCACGGTGCTCCGCACCTCCGGCAGGAGGGGGCGGACCGTGAAGAGGGCGACGAGGATCGCCACGGCCACCGCCGCCTCGACGGCCAGCACGCCGCGCGTCGCCCCCTGTGCGATCCGGAAGGCGAGGAACGCGGCCACGACGAGGCCGCTCCCCAGGACGCCGAGCCATGGCCCACGCTTCGCGACTCCCAGCCCGACGTGTGCGGCCAGGTACATGGCGAACGGAAAGAACAGTTCGCGATTGCCCGTCATCCGGAACGCCGCGATCCAGACGAGCCCACACCCGATCCGCGCGAGCCCCCGCACGGTGAGACCGCCGGCCGACTCGGCGACGAGCGCGAGCGCGACGAGCACCGTCCATGGAGTGCCACCGCCGAACTGCGCGACAGCGAGCAGGACGAACTCGACGACGATGACGAGAAGGGCGGCCACCGGTGACTCCGGCGCGGGATGCGCGACGGGCGGGGATGCGGAATCGCGCGGCGTCGCGCCGTTCACGGCTCGATGACGATCTTGCCGGCGAGGCCGCCGGTGCGGCCGATCGTGCCCTGCTCCTGCAGGCGATGCGCCGCAGCGGTTTCGGAGAGCGGCAGCACGACACCGATCGGCGCCCGCAGTCCCGACGTCATCCACCGGGCGAGATCGGCGGCGGCGGCGGCCTGCTCCTGCCAGGAGGCCTTGAACATCACGAACCCCTTCAGGCTCGCCTGTTTCACGTAGAAGGGGCCGACGGGAAACGCGGGCCGCGCCTCCCGGCCCGCCATCAGCACGATCCGCCCCCGGTCGGCGAGCATCGTGACAGCGGCATCCAGATCGGGCTCGCGGAGCGTCTCCCACACGACGTCGACGCCACCCGGCGACGCTGCGAGCACGGCCCGCGCGAGGGCGTCGGGAGCCGGGGGGAGCGTGCGACGATCGATCACCAGATCCGCCCCGAGTGCGGCGACGCGGGCCGCGGCCTTCTCCCCGCCGGCCGTGGCGATGACGCGCGCCCCGAGCCGCTTCGCGATCTGCACCACCATCGTGCCGACGCCACCCGAGCCACCGCTGACGAAGATCGTCTCACCGGCCTGCAGGCCGGCATGCGTCACGAGGCCGAGATGCGCGGTGATGCCCACGAGGGCCGCGGCCGCGACGTCTCGATCCGACACGCACGCCGGCGTCGGATAGAGCCAGCGGGCGTCGACTGCCGCACGCTCGGCGCACGTGCCCTGCCGGCCGAGCAGCCCCTGGTTCGAGCCCCAGACGCGGTCGCCGATCCGCAGTCCGGACGCGGCCTCGCCCACGGCCACGACCTCCCCGGCCAGGTCGCACCCCACCACGAACGGCAGCGGCAGCGGCATCGCCACCGCGCCCGAGCGGACGTAGGTATCGATCGGGTTGACCGCGGCGGCCCGCACCTGCACGAGCACCTCGTGGGGTGCCGGCCTCGGATCGGGCAGGTCGCCGACCTGGATGACCTCGGGAGGACCGGTTCGCTCGATGAACGCCGCGCGCATCTCGATGGGTCATCTCGCGTGGTCGGGGAAGCCATGGACGCCCCGCCGCATCGTACCGGCGGCCCCTGCACGAGACCATCGCATGGGCTGGGAAGCGCACGGGCACAGGCGTGCGCCAGGCCGGGTGGTGGGCGGGTACGATCCCGGACTGGTCGACGGCGCGACGAGGCTCGTCGACCGGCCTCGCGCGCGGGAGTGCCGCGCTCCACAACCCTGTCCCCTGCCGATGCATGCTTCGGAATCGACCGCCGCGCCTCTCCACACGCTCTCACGCGACGAGGTCCGGTCGCTCGACCGTCGGGCGATCGAGCACTACGGGATGCCGGGCGTCGTCCTGATGGAAAACGCGGGCCGCGGCGCGGCCGAGCTGCTGACGCGGCTCTGGCCGGAGGCGCGGGACGTGGCGATCCTCTGCGGTCACGGCAACAACGGCGGCGACTGGTTCGTGATCGCCCGCCATCTCGACGGCGCCTGGGTTCGCGTCCGGATCCTGCTGGCGGCATCGCCGCCCCGGCTCGGGGGTGACGCGGCGACGATGTTCGAGATCGTGCGGCGGTCGGGCATCCCCTGGGAGGATCGCGCGGAGGCCGACGCCGACGCCTTTCGGGCCGGCCTCGCCGGTGCCGACGTGGTCGTGGACGCCCTGCTCGGGACCGGCGCGGTCGGGCCGCCGCGCGGCGCGATCGCCGCGGCGATCGAGGGGCTGCGGCGGCGCTCGGCGGACGTGCATCCGCCGAAGGTGCTGGCGATCGACGTGCCCTCCGGTCTCGACGCGGATTCGGGCGACGTGCCCGGCGAGTGCGTGCGGGCCGACGCGACAGCGACGTTCGTCGCACGCAAGCGAGGGTTCGCCGCGCCCGGTGCCGCGGCATTCACCGGCGCGGTCCACATCGTGGGGATCGGGGCCCCGCGGGCGCTCCTCGCCGAGTTCGGCCTCCCGCCGGACCGGGTCGGCTGAGCGTTCTGCCGGCCGGCACTACGTCGCCCGATCGACCCGCTCGAGCTTCGTGACCCGGCCGGTGGCGACCCATTCGGCGACGACGATGTCGCCCTCCGGCGTGAAGCAGGCGTCATGCGGATGGACGAACTGGCCGTCGATGCACTTGTCGGGCTGCTGCCGCAGATCCTTGATCTCGGCAAGCCGCTCCACCGCCCGGCCGAGCCGCGCCACGACCTTGTTGTCCGCGTCGAGGAGGGAGACGCACGCCTTGAGTTCCGGCACGACCATCAGGTGCTTCCAGGTCTCCAGGTTGGCCGGCAGGCCGAAGCCCTCGATGGTCTCGCGGTCGGTCCCGTCGAGGGCGAAGGTCTGCAGGGTGTTGTGGGCGCGGTCGGCGACCACGATCGACGCTTCCCGGCCGGGTCGGCGATCCACCCAGAGTCCGTGCGGCGTGCTGAACGTCCCCTTCCCCTCGCCGGGGCCGCCGAAACACGACTTCCAGGTGCCGTCCCGATCGTAGCGATGGATGCGGAAGGCGCCGTACCCGTCGGCCACTAGGATGTCGCTCGCGCCCTCGGACGTCTCGACCCCGTCGCCGAGGAAGGCCACGTTGGTCGGCAGGAAGCCCTCGCGCGTCCACGTGGGCTCCGTCGAGAGGTTCTCGCCGGCGGCATAGGCCCCCGACTCCATCGGGGCCTTCCGAAACCACACCGTTTCGCCGGTGAGGGTGAGCTTCGCGATCGCCTTCACCTGCTGGTAGCCGCAGACGTAGAGGAACTCCTCGTTTCCCTCCCTGCGAATCTCGACACCGTGCCCACCCCCCTGGAACTGGCTGCCGAAGGCCCGCACGAAGGCCCCCTGGGGGTCGAAGACGAAGATCGCCGGGTGGTCCTTCAGGTTTCGTCGCCCCTCGTGGATCACATAGAGGTTGCCGGCGGAGTCGACCGCCACGTTGTGCGTGATCTGCCAGGAGAACCGGTCGGGGAGCTGCGGAAAGTGGTGACGCACCCGGAAGACGTGCTCGCCTTCACCGATGAGCGTCTCCCGACCGAGGCGGGCCGCCCGCACCGGTCGCAGGGCGGTGGTGCCGACAGCCAGAGCGGCCGTGGCGATGAAGGCCCGGCGCTCGAGTCGCCGGCGTCGGGATGCGTCGGAAGAACGGGCCTTCAGGGGACGAACGTCTGCCATCGTGGTGTGCCTCTCCCGCGGTCCTGCGGACGCGGCAGCATACCAACCCCTCGTTCACGCCCGAATTCCACGAGCACGCCGAGATCCTCGTCCTCCTCGAACGGATCGAAGTCGCCGTCGAACGGACCGAAGACGGCGGGGCGGGGCGGGGTGGCGGGCATGGCGGTCTCCTCCGGGATTCAACTGAAGCCCGGGAAGGGGCGCCGAGCAAACTTGGTTGAAATCTGCCGTCGAAAACCGGTACCCTCGGCTCGACACGTGAAGGGAGAGGCCCAAGAACCCCCCCTTCGGGCGATCTGCCAGTCCACCTCCCGCGCGGGCCCCCATGTCCACGACCGTCGCTCCCGTCGAGGCCTCCGATCCCTGGTTCCAGGACCTCTTCGCGACGCGGATCGGCGGCGCGCGGTACGGCAAGGACACCGCGATCTACAAGTTCGAGAAGATCAAGCGCGCCAAGCGGCAGGCGGTCGCGGATCATCCCGAACGCCGCATGCTCGACTTCGGCATCGGTGAGAACGACGAGATGGCCCCCGAGCACGTGCGGGCCGTAATGCGGAGGGAGGTCGACCGGCCCGAGAACCGCGGCTACGCCGACAACGGCATCGCCCTCTTCAAGCAGGCCGTGGCGTCCTTCATGGAGCGCGAGTTCGGCGTCTCCCTCGATCCCGACAAGGAGATCAACCACTGCATCGGGTCGAAGACGGCATACGCGATGCTGCCGGCGGCCTTCATCGACCCCGGTGACGTGACGCTGATGACCGTGCCGGGCTACCCGGTCGCCGGGACGGCGACGACGTGGTTCGGCGGCGACGTTCACCGCCTGCCGCTGCTCCCCGAGAACGGGTTCATGCCCGATCTCGACGGGATTCCCGGAGACGTGCTCGAGCGGACGAAGCTGCTCGTGCTGTGCTATCCCAACAGCCCCACCGGTGCCGTGGCCACGCGGCGGTTCTACGACCGCGTCGTCGAGTTCGCCCATCGCCACCGCGTCGTCGTGGTGCAGGACGCCGCCCACATCATGCTCTCATACGAAGGTGCTCCGCTCTCCTTCCTCTCGGTGGACGGGGCGAAGGAGGTCGGCGTCGAGGTGCACTCGATGAGCAAGGGCTTCCACATGATCGGCTGGAGGCTCGGGTGGGTGTGCGGCCACGAGAAGCTGGTGCGGGCATTCGCCGACGTGAAGGACATCTGCGACTCCGGGCAGTTCATCGCGATCCAGAAGGCGGGGGCCGCCGCCCTCGCGGATCCCGCGATCCCGCGCCAGGTGCGCGAGAAGTACCGACGGCGGCTCGAGAAGCTCGTCGGGGTGCTGCGCGCCGTCGGCTTCGCGGCCACGATGCCGGGCGGCACCTACTTCCTCTACACCAGGGCCCCGGTCGCGGCGGGTGACCGGTCCTTCGCCACCGCCGAGGATGCCAGCCAGTACCTCATCCGCGACCTTTCGATCTCCACGGTGCCGTGGGACGACTGCGGCGCGTTCCTGCGCTTTTCGGCGACGTACGAGGCCGAGGACGAGGCGGCCGAGGATGACATCATGGCCGAGGCGCACGCCCGGCTCATGCGCGCCCGACTCAAGTTCTGACCGGCCAACCACGACGGAGGATTTCGCGATGTTCTCATCTGCTTCCACCCGAGCCCG
Organism: Planctomycetaceae bacterium; assembly: GCA_046091445.1. Classification (GTDB taxonomy): domain Bacteria; phylum Planctomycetota; class Planctomycetia; order Pirellulales; family UBA1268; genus QWPN01. The sequence continues at coordinate 19,820 of JBJTBO010000384.1, forward strand.
CGCCGGTCGCATCGCGACGGCCGTCGCCCTGGCCCTCGTCGTCGCCTGGAGCGGCGGCTGCGGCGGCAAGAAGAAGTCCACGCTGACGATCGCCCAACGGCTCGAGCGGGCCCGCGGGCAGAAGACGCCGGAATTGCAGTCGCGGGAGCTCGTGCGCGTGGCGCGGAGCCAGTTCAAGGCGGGCGACCGCAAGGGCGCGGCGAAAACGCTCTCCGAAGCCCGGGGACTGATCCCGAAGGACGGCGACACGATGCTCGTCGCGCCCCGGATCCTCGAGGTCGCCGCCCTCTTCGCCGAGATGGACGAGAAGGCGACCGCACGCGGCGTCCTCGACGAGGTGGTGACGCTGTCCGGCGGCGTGGAAGACCCTCTCGGCAAGACGCTGATGCTCGCCGAGGCCGGGGGCATCTACGGCTCGCAGACCGCCGGCGCGGGCGATTCCGCCAAGGCGCTCGCGACGCTCAAGGAGGCGGCGGCCGCGGCCGACACCGTCGACGACCGTTTCCAGGCCAAGGCGCTCGCGGCCGTCGCACTCGGGTATTCGGATGCCGGCCTGCTCGACGACGCCAAGGCGATGGTCGAGACGCTCGAAACGAGCGCCCGGGCCGTCGAGGATCCGCGGGCCCGCGCCGAGGCCTTCGCGGCCGCGGCGAACGTCCGGGCGAAGGGGGGCGATTCCGACGCCGCCAAGGCACTCCTCAAGGAGGCCGCCGAGGTGGCCGACACGATCGACCGGTCCGAGAACAAGGCCTACGCCCTTCTGGCCGTCGCCAAGGCGAACGCCGCGGCCGGTGACGACGCGGCGGCCGCGAAGCTCCTGAAGCAGGCCGAGGCGGCCGCTCAGCGGGTGGCCGACCAGGAGGCGCAGCGGGTCGTCAAGGAAAAGATCATCGCCGCCAAGAAGTGACGCCGTCCCGGTCTTCAGCGGGATCGTGACACCGTCTTGAGCGCGGCCAGGGCGCGCTTCCGCGCCTCGGCATGATCTACGATCGGCTCCGGATAGTCACGGCCCAGCACGATCCCGGCACGCACGAGGTCGTCCCCGTCGGCAGCGGCGGGCTCGTGGATGTCGCCCACGCCGAGCCTCGCGAGCGGAGGCACCCAGCGCCGCACGTAGGCGCCGTCGGGATCGAACTTCGTGCCCTGGCTCGTGGGATTGAACACGCGGAAGTACGGCGCCGCGTCGGCCCCGCAGCCTGCCGCCCACTGCCAGCCGAGCGTGTTCGCCGCGAGATCGGCATCCACGAGCGTGTCCCAGAACCAGCGCGCCCCCTCGAGCCACGAGACCCGCAGGTCCTTCACGAGGAAGCTCGCCACGATCATCCGCACGCGGTTGTGCATCCAGCCGGTCGCCCAGAGCTGCCGCATGCCGGCATCGACGATCGGAAAGCCGGTTCGGCCCCGCTGCCACGCCCGCAGGCCCACGGGATCGCTCACCCACGGAAACCGCGCGTAGTCCGCCCGCAACGGCTGGTCGCTTGTGTGGGGCCAGTGGTAGAGCAGGTGACTGGCGAACTCCCGCCAGCCGAGCTCGCGCAGGTAGACCTCGGGGCTGCCCGTGATCTTCGCGGCCGGCCGCCCTCCCGCCGCCTCGCGCACCGCGTGCCAGACACGGCGGGGCGAGATCTCGCCGAAGTGGAGGTGGGGCGAGAGCGCGCTTGTGCCCTCATGGTCGGGCCGGTCGCGGTCCGTCCCGTAGCTGCCGAGCCGTGATTCGAGGAACGTGTCGAGCCGTCGCCGGGCCCCCGCCTCGCCCGGAGTCCACGTCGAGCGC
>JBJTBO010000385.1:0-10353 GCA_046091445.1 Planctomycetaceae bacterium
CTTCTCCACGACGTGGCGGCCCACCGTCCTCGTGCGCTACGAGGCGGAGGGCCGGCAGTTCGAGTCGTGGAGCCCCTCGCGGGGACCGGCGAGCTTCGGCCGCGCCACCGCGGCTGCGCGCCTGCCGTCGTGGCCCATCGGGTCCGAGGTTCCCGGGTGGTACGACCCGTCGGATCCGGAAACGATCGTGCTCGAGCGCGGCTACAACTGGTGGATGTGGCTGCTCGCGCTGCTTCTGCCCGGCGCGCTGCTCGGATTCGGCATGACCGGACTCGTCCGGACGGCACGGCGGTGGGGTCGCTCCGAGGAGGCGATCGCCGCCTCGACCGGACTCGTCGACCTGCTCGATCCCTCGCGCCGCCCGCCGGCCGGCGCGGGCGTCATGCCCGGGGTCCCCGCGTGCGATGACCTCGTCAACTCTCCGGGCACGGTGCTGCGCTACCGTCTTCCCATCGAGAGCGCCGACACCTGGACCCTGTTCGGCCTCGGCCTCTTCGCGGTCCTGTGGAACGCGGTGCTCGCGGTCCTGGCCGTCGGGGCGGGGCTCGACCTGGCCGGTGGACGCATCGACTGGCTGCTGATCGCGCTGCTCATCCCGTTCGCAGCCATCGGGTGCACGGGGATCGTGCTCTTCGTCCGCCAGCTCTTTCTCGCCGCCGCGGTCGGCACGACGCAGATCGAGATTTCCGACCACCCCCTGCGGCCGGGCGGACGCTACGACGTGCTGCTCGCGCAGTCCGGCGCGGGGACGATGCACGATCTGGGCCTGAGTCTGGAACTGGAGGAGCAGGCCACCTTCCACCAGGGCACGGACACGCGCACCGAGTCGCTCGTGGTCGTCCAGCGGCCCGTGCGGGCCTGGAACCTGCTGCAGCTCGACCCGACGAGCCGGTTCGAGGAGCGGATGACCGTCGAGATTCCCGTCGACACGATGCACTCGTTCGTGACAGAGCACAACGCGGTGCGGTGGCGGTTCGTCGTCCGCGGGAAGCCCTCCCGCTGGCCGGCGTTCGTTCGCGTCTTTCCGATCATCGTGCACCCCCGCGACGCCGCACGGCAGCCGAGCGATGCGGAGCCTGCCCCCATCGGGACCGTCGCATGACGAGCGAGTCGTTCGATCGTTCCCGACCGACGCTGCGGATCGACGTGCAGTTCGACCGCGTGGACCGGATCTACGCGCCCGGCGCACCGCTCACGGCACGCTACTGGATCGCGGGGATCGGCCAGGAGCAGGTCCGGTCCATCGAACGGTCGATCGACTGGTACACCGAGGGGAAGGGGGAGGAGGACCTGGGCGTTCACTTCTTCGAGCGCATCCCGCCGCCGTCTCCGGCGGACGCCGTCGTCGAGGGCACGGTGACGACCACCCTGCCGGCCAGCCCTCTCTCCTACGAGGGCGTGATCGTAAAGGTGCGCTGGTGCCTCCGCGTGCGCGTCTTCTTCACGAGTGGGCGGGACTTCGTCTCCGAGCACGTCTTCGCCGTGGGCGACCTGCCGCCGGCACGTCCAGCCGCCCCCGCTATACGAATCGCGCCGCCCGTGCCCGTCATCCGCGGAGCGTCGACATGACCGTCCAGTGGATCGGTCGGCACGCGCGCAACCCGTTCGCCACCCGCTTCATTCGTCCAGGCATGATTCCGCCCCTCGATGCGGAGGGGCGTCCCGTGTCGGTGGCCGCGCTGGCGGCGCGCGTGCCGCGCGGCGGATTCATGGCCCTCGTGGGGCCGCACGGCAGCGGCAAGTCGAACCTCCTGACGGCGTTGGCGGCGCACCTCGCGCACGACGCCGTCGTGCTGCAGAGTCGGGTGCGCGGCGCGCGCGACGTGCCGGGACTTCTCGCGCGGCTCGCGCGTCTGCCCGTCGGGGCGTTCGCCTGCATCGACGGCTGGGAACGACTCGGAAGGCTGGGACGCGTGGCGGTCCGTGGCGTGGCGTGGTGCCGTGGCTGTGATCTCGTCGTCACGGCCCATCGCCTATGTGGCCCCGTCCTCGCCCGCTGCACGACCACGCCCTCGCTCCTCGCGCGCCTCGTGGCGCTGCTGGGGCCCGATGAGGCCGTGATCGGGCATGACGACGTCGCGGCGGCCTACGATCGGCACGCCGGCAACGTGCGGGAGGCGCTTCTGGAACTGTACGACCTGTTCGAGCAGCGCATCCGCGGGAGCGCGGCGGCGGTCCGGACGTAACGCCGGTAACGGCCGTGCGGGTCGTGACGTCCGCCGCGGAACGATTCACGATGTCGTGACCCTCTTTTTTCGGAGGATCGCACTGCACCCGACCTAGGCTAGGGATGTTCGACGTTCTGCCGGGGGCTGCCGGCAGTTCACGAGTCCCGGCGAAGGAGAGTGCGATGAAGACGCTTCACGTGACAGGCCCGATGCTGCTGGCGATGACCGCAGTGCTCGGGGGAGGGCAGGAATGCCGCGCCCAGTGCTGCCTGTCCGACCTCTTCGCAGGGTGCGGCACGTGCTTCCGCAAGGCACCGACCTACGCCGTCGCGCCTGTCGCCGCACCGGTGGTCGCGCCGATCGCCGCTCCTCCACCGCCTGTGATGGTGCCGGTGCAGCAGACGAGTTACGTGCCGGAGACCACGTACCGCACGCAGATGCAGACCGTGCCCGTGACCAGCTACAAGCCGTCGTGTGAGATCGACCCCTGCACGGGCTGCCCCGTGGAGTGCATGCAGCCGGTCACCCAATACGTGCAGCGACCGGTGAGTGTGCCGGTGACGCAGTACCGCGCGGTCACCACCACCCGCTACGTGCAGATGCAGCCCGGCTACGCCGCACCGACGGGTGCCGTCGCTGCACCCGCCTATCCGATGGCCCCGGCCGCCCCAATCGCCGCGCCCGTGGCTCCGGCCGCGAGCCCGTTCGCCGGGACGATTCAGACCACGCCGCAGGCCTGGGGCGCCGCCGGCAACGACGTTCCGCAACAGCTCATCCCGTCCCAGCCCGGGGTGGCCGCCCCCGCTCTGCCGCCGGGCACCTACCAGCAGCCCACTTACCAGCCGATCACGCCGCAATCGGGCGTCACCATGCAGGCCGCGCCGCAGGCGAGTCCGCTCCAGCCCACCACGCCGCCGGCACTCGCACCCGCGCCCTCGCTGCGACCGATCCCGGAGATGCCTCGATCGGGCGCCGCGGCCTCGGCCCCCAACGGCACACCGTCCGCCGGCGCCACCACCGTGCCGCCCGCGCTCGATACCCCGGGCGCGGCTCGCGGCCTGCCGTACGGCAGTGGCACGTACTCCCCGGCACCAGTCGCGCCGTCGGGCTCCGGGACCGGGACCGCCGCACCGGCGGTGATGCCGACGGTGCCTGGCACCGGTCCCACATCGGCGACCGGGGCCTTCCCCCGGCTGCTCGCTCCGACCGGCCACACGACGTCATGGCAGCCCGTGCCCCAGCCGACGTTCGTGCCCCAGCCGACGTTCGTGCCCCAGTCGCCGGTCGTGCCGCAGCGCGGCTTCAGCACGGGCTATCCCACGGCGGTGCTCCCGACCCGCCTCACGCAGTAGGCGGCGATCCTCCTGGTCGACCGGGCGGACGCCCTTGGTCGCCACGAACGCGTAGACTGCGGGGGATCGGCCGGACCAGCCTCGCCCATGACCAACGACGCGATCGCCGCCGTCTTCGACCACGTCGCCGACCTGATCGAATACCAGGGAGGCAATGTCTTTCGCGTCCGGGCCTATCGCACTGCGGTCCGCTCGATCGGCAGCCTCGTGGAGTCGCTCGCCTCGGTGCGGGCCGACGCATCGCGCTCGCTCACCGACCTCGACGGGATCGGCGCGGATCTCGCCGGCAAGATCGAGACCCTGCTCGACACCGGACGCCTCCCGTTGCTCGAGGAGCTCGAGCGCGAGGTGCCCGCGGTGGCATTCGAACTCATGCGCGTCCCCGGCCTCGGCCCGAAGAAGGTGAAATCGCTGATCGAGGCACTCGCGATCGACTCACTCGACGGGCTCGAGCGCGCGTGCCGCGACGGACGTGTGGCGGGGGTCAAGGGCTTTGGCGCCAAGACGCAGGCGGCCATCCTCGACAACATCGCCTTCGCGAAGAGCCCGGAGCATGACCGGATGCTCTGGGCGGACGCCGATGCCATCGTGCAGGGCCTGATCGCGTGGATGCGTGGCTGTCCCGAGGTGCGCCGCGTCGAAGGGGCGGGCAGCTGGCGACGCGGCCGCGAGACGGTCGGAGACCTCGACCTGCTCGTGGAGAGCACCGATCCGAAGGCCGTGACGGAGCGGCTGCGATCATGGCCCGAGACGTCGGCGGTGCTGCTCGAGGGCGATACGAAGACGAGCGTGCGCGGGCCGCATGACGTGCAGATCGACATGCGGGTGGTCGATGCGGAGGCATTCGGCGCGGCGTGGCAGTACTTCACCGGGTCGAAGGAGCACAACGTCGCGCTGCGTGCACGAGCCCGGGATCGCGGCCTGTCGATCAATGAATACGGCGTCACGCGGCTGACCACCGACACGACGGGGAATGGCGCGTCGATCGCCGGGCGCACCGAGGAGGAGGTCTACCGGGCGGTCGGCCTGCCTTGGATTCCGCCCGAGATCCGCGAGGGGGGGGCCGAAATCGCCCTCGCGGAGCGGGATGGGCTGCCCGACCTCGTGGCGCTCGCCGACATGCGCGGCGACCTGCACATGCACACCACGGCGACCGACGGCGAGGATACGCTCGCCGACATGGTCCGGGCGGCGGTCGCCCGTGGACTGCGCTACATCGCGATCACGGATCACGGGCAGCGGGTCACGATGGCGCGTGGGCTCGACCGGAAACGGCTGCTCCACCAGTGGGGCGAGATCGATCGGCTCAACGAGTCCCTGGCCGCGTCCGGCCCGCCGCCGCTGGTGGTGCTGAAGGGCATCGAGGTGGACATGCTGGAGAAGGGTGGGCTCGACCTCCCCGATGACGTGCTGGAGCAGGCCGACTGGGTCGTGGCCAGCCTGCACTACGGACAGGGCCAGCCGCGCGAGCGCATCACGGCCCGCATCGTCGAGGCGCTCGAGAACCCCAACGTCGACGTGATCGGCCATCCGACGGGTCGCCTGATCAACCGGCGTCCGGCCTACGACGTAGACATCGAGGCGGTCATCGAGACGGCCGCCCGCACCGGGACGTTCCTCGAGATCAACGCCAATCCCTGGCGACTCGACCTCGACGATCGCCATGCCGCCGCGGCGAAGCGGGCCGGCGTGCGACTGGTGATCTCCACCGATGCGCACTCGACGCATGGCCTCGACGTCATGCGGTGCGGCGTCCTCCAGGCCCGCCGCGCGGGCCTCACGGCGGCCGATGTCGTGAACACGCGCACGCTCGCCGGCCTGAAAAAACTGATGAAGCGGTGACCGGCGCGCGTCGGGCCGGCTGGCGGCCACCCCCTCGCCATCGCGGGGCGGATCGTCACGGGGTGTCCGGAGCCGTGACCCGCGGGTCCGATTCGGACCGCACCGCGGTGTCCTTCACGCAGCGGAACCCGATGTGATTCGTGCTGCTGGAGATTTCCCCCTTGCCTCGCGTGCCGACGATGTACCGCGCACAGTACGACGCATTGCACAGGAAGGATCCACCCCGCTGCACGCGCTTCGGCTGGCCGGGCTCCTGCGGATCGAAGCTGTCGGCCGGCCCGCGCGGATCGACGGCCGGCCCTCTGGCCCCCGCGTCCCGGGCATACGTGTCGGGGCGATACCAGTCGGCACACCACTCCCAGACGTTCCCTGCCATGTCGTGAAGCCCATAGCCGTTCGCCGGAAACCGTCCCACCGGAGCGATGCCCCGATACCCATCGTCGCCGGTGTCCTCCGTTGGAAATCGACCCTGCCAGGTGTTGGCCATCCAGACGCCGTCGGGGCGGAACGCCTCGCCCCACGGATACGTCGCTCCCGCGAGGCCGGCCCGCGCGGCGAACTCCCACTCGGCCTCGGTCGGCAGTCGCTTGCCGGCCCAGTTCGCATAGGCTGACGCATCCTCGTGGGCGACATGCACCACGGGATGCTCCTCGCGTCCGGCGAGCGTCGACGCAGGGCCCTCCGGATGGTTCCAGCACGCCCCGGGCACGTATTTCCACCACCGCAGATGGGCCGCGCCGGTCGCATCCCGCAGGGGCACGGGCTCGTCGGGAGGCGTGAAGACGATCGACCCGGCGACCAGGTTCTCGGCCGGAGCACCCGGAAAGTCCTCCGGCCGTGGCGGTCGCTCCGCGACGGTGACGTAGCCCGTCGCCTCCACGAAGGCGGCGAAGTCACGATTGGTCACCTCGGTGGCGTCCATCCAGAAGCCGCCGAGCTGCACGCGATGCACCGGCCGGGCGTCCGTCATGGGATCGGGTCCGCCGTCGGGCAGCCCGCGCGGATCGGTGCATCCCATCGAGAACGCGCCGCCGGGGATCCAGCACATTCCCTCCGGTGGGTCGCCGGGTGCGATCGGTCCCGACGGCACCTGCGTGGGGAGAAACAGGTCGGGGTCGTCGAGCCCCGGCGGCGAGGAGCCGGTCGTCGACCATGCCGAGGGTGGTCGGCGCGGGCTCGACGTGGCCCAGCGACCCGCCAGCCCGAGGAGCGCCGCGAGGAGGAGGCCGAGGACGACGGCCTTGACGAGCGCGGAACCGCCCGACCCCTCGCGCGATGTGCGGTCATCGACGCGGTGACGCGTCATGCCGTCGCCTGCCGCAGGGAGTTTTCGAAGGTCCTGCGAGCCGACGCCTGCGCGCCGGGTTCCACCAGGTGACGAAGAGCTTCCGCGCGTCGCGGGCCAGGCGGTTCTCCTCCCGCTGGAGTGCCGCGAGCGCCTCGCGATCCCCGCTCATCCCATCCTGCTGCGACCAGCGGCGGAACCGATCCGCGGCGGACGCGTGGTCGGTGAAGTCGCCGAGGGTTTTCTGCAGTCGCTCCAGCGCCTCCTGGCATCGGGCGCGGGTCGAAGCCGGGAAGACGGTCGCGAAGATTTCGAGCGCATAGCGCAGCTTCTTGCCCTCGATCCGCAGCTCGTGAATTTCATCGGCCGTGCGCATCTTCCGGTCGGCCTTGTCGAAGAAGCGCGCGACGATCGGGCGGAAGCGGCGGGCCGCGTAGCGACTGAACGTCGGCACACGTCGACCGGACGAGATCCGCGCGAGCAGTTCGTCGACGTGTCCCTGCCAATCCGCATCGAGCAGACCCTCGTAGCACGCGCGAATCGGCTCGCGTGACGCGGCACGCTGGCGGGACAGCACGCCGACGAGCCGATCCCGGGCCTCCCGCCCCTGACGCGACCCGCTCCGGCTGCGGCCCGTGCCGGGCTCGCTCGCGAGTCGCAGGGCCAGCACGTCGAGGTCGCGGGCCTCCCCCGCAGCCCGACGCAGACGACGCAGACGCTTCACGAACCAGGCGCGGCGTTTCGGAGGGAGCAGGTCTTCGAAGGCGTCGAACGCCGCCAAGGTCCGCCTGGTCGCGACCCGCAGGCGGTGCACCGACTCGGGATCACGCTCGTTCCGCACCGCGGCCAGCACGTCCGCCCAGACCGCGTCGAGGCGGGCGCGGATGGTCCGCGCCGCCACCTGGTGGACCGGGGCGTCATGCCCTTCTGTCACGACCCATCTGGTTTTCCGCTGCGGCATGGCTCGTGCTGGAACCGTGGGAACGGCCGGTCGCGGAGCGGACCCCTCCGCACGACCCCTGACGAGAACCGTACTGTAGAGCTTCGTGGCCCCCGGAAAAAGACGGGCGGTACGAGCCGCAGCCATCGGCCCCGGCGGCGATCATGCCCCCGTCGGTCGGCCCGGCCGCGTCACGCCGTCCGACCGGACGTTGGCGTGTCACGCGATGCCGTCACGGCCGCTCCGCCTCGACGGCGGCGAACCCCTCGGGGTCGCGGCCGGGCCCGTGCTTCGTGACGGTCACTTTCGAAACGAAGATCGTTCCGGCACCGACACTTCCCTCACCTGTCCACAGCCTGCCCTTGACGTCGATGGCGTCACCCGGCTCGATGCGGTCGAGTTCCGATGCATCCACGACGACCTCGGTCTCGTCGCCGAGCGGCACCGTCACGCGCCGCACCCGGCCCGCCGCCACGTGTATGAGCATGGCGCCAGGCCGCACGCGAAGGATATGGCCCACGATCGTGTCTCTCTGTCCCGGACGGACGGCGTCGGGCTCGAAGTCGGGGGGCAGCGTGATGACCTCGATCTGCTTCGCCGGTTCGGCGGCCTGACCGCGCTCGTCCACAGTCGTGCGCAGCCGCACGGTCATGCCGGCCGTCAACGACCGCACCGACGTGGACCCGGTGACCACCACGGTGGTCACGCCCGCTGGATGCAACTGGGCGAAGAAGACCGGTGCACTCGCCGGGTCGCCAGCCTGTTCCGAAAATGCGATGACGCCGCCGGCATTTCCGCCCATCGCCTCACGCACGAATCCCCGGTACTCCGACTCGGGAAGACGGTCCACGATCACCTTGTTGCGTTCGACCGGGATGGTGATCGCCTTGTTCGTCCCCCGGCAGGCCCCGAGGCTCCACAGCCGACGATAGCTCTGCTCCAGGGATTGGGACTTGAAGAACGTGCCCCAGTGCAGGGTGCCGTCCGGGAGCACGGGCGGGGGCGCCTCCTGGAACTCCGCGTACGGATCGAACGGGAGCACCTGCGCCGTCGCCGCGACGGACCATAGGCACGCCACCAGGCAGAAGATCGATTGCGGACCCAGCGGCACATGCGACGACATGGCGAATCCTCCGGTTGGTGGGGCGCCTCGAACCCCGTTCCATGACCGTAGTTCGCATGCGGGCGGGTTTCAAATCGCCGCCCGCAGGTCAGTCGTCGCCGTCGTCGCCCGGCCTCGCCTCGAGCGTCGCGACATCCCCGCCCTGCTCGTCCGCGGCCGGGGCCGAGCCCTCTGCCGCCGCCTCGAGCAGCGGAAAGTGCCGCGTGAGCACGTTCTCCCGATCGATCCGGAGGGCGTCGAGCGCCTCCGGCCGCACCCGCACCTCGGCGGACTGGAACGTCTCGAAGCCCGTCCCGGCCGGGATGAGGTGGCCCAGGATGACGTTCTCCTTGAGGCCCACGAGGTTGTCCACCTTGCCGGCGAGCGCGGCCTCGGTGAGCACCTTCGTCGTCTCCTGGAAACTGGCGGCCGAAATGAAGCTCGAACTCTGCACGCTGGCCTTGGTGATGCCGAGCAGCTGCGTGCTCGCCGTCGCGGCCTTGGGTTTCGCTCCCTTCGCAGCCGCACCGCCGAGCGCCTCGATCTGGGCATTGGCCTGCGCGAGGGCATCCTTCGGCACGATCGTGCCGACGGCGAACTCGCTGTCCCCGGTCTCGGTGATCCGCAGGCAGTCCTTGAGCCGCTCGTTCGCCTGACGGAAATCGTATTTGTCGAGCACGCTTCCGGGCAGGAGGCTCGTGTCGCCCACCGTCTCGATCTTCACCTTGCGCAGCATCTGCGAGACGATGATCTCGATGTGCTTGTCGTCGATCTCGACCCGTTGGCTGCGATAGACGTTCTGAATCTCGCGGACCAGGTACTGCTGCACGGCCTCCTCGCCCGAGATGCGGAGGATGTCGTGCGGCACGAGTGGTCCGTCGACGAGAGCCTCTCCGGCCTTCACGGAGTCGCCCGCATGCACCCGCAGGTGCTTGCCGTGCGTGACCAGGTGCTCCTTCTCGATGCCGCTCTCGTTGCGCACGACGATCGTCCGCTTCCCACGGCGCTTCTCGCCGAGCAGTTCGACCTTCCCGTCGATCTCGGCCATGATCGCCGGATCCTTCGGCTTGCGCGCCTCGAAGATCTCAGTAACTCGCGGCAGGCCTCCCGTGATGTCCTGGGTGCCGGACGCCTCGCGGGGAGTCTTCGCCAGCACGTGGCCCGCGGCGACCACCTCGCCCGGAGCCACCTCGATGTAGGCCTTTTCCGGCAGGTAGTAGAAGTCGAGGATCTTGCCGGTGTCGTCCTCGAGGACGACCTGCGGGTGGTAGACGCCCTTGTGCTCCATGACCATGCGACGCATGTGTCCGCTGGGATCCTTCTCGAGCCGCAGCGTCTCGCCCTCGACGACGTCCTCGTACCGCACCTTGCCCGACACCTCCGAAAGGATCGGGATCGAGTGCGGATCCCACTGCACGAGCAGTGCGCCCGGCTTGACCTCGTCGTTCTCGGAAACCTTGAGGATGGCGCCCGCAGGCACCTCGAATTTGTCGAGCTCGCGTCCCTTGGCGTCGACGATCGCGATCTCGCCGTTCCGGGCGAGCACCACCTGCTCCCCCTGCTCGTTCTGCACCGTGCGCAGCCGCGTGAACTTCACCGTGCCCGCGCGCTTCGCCTTGCTCTCGCTCTCCTCGATCGCCCGCTGGCCCACGCCGCCGATGTGG
>JBJTBO010000386.1:0-4309 GCA_046091445.1 Planctomycetaceae bacterium
GAGTTCGGCCGGCCGCGGCTGTTCTTCGGCGTCTCCGCCGGCAACATGGACTCGATGATCAACCACTACACGGCCAATCGCAAGGTGCGCAACGACGACGCCTACTCGCCCGACGGGGCCATCGGCCGGCGCCCGGATCGGGCCACGCTCGCCTACTGCCAGCGGGCGCGCGAGGCGTTCCCGGGGGTGCCCGTGGTGGCCGGGGGCGTGGAGGCGAGCCTGCGCCGGATCGCCCACTACGACTACTGGAGCGACACCGTCCGCCGCTCGATCCTGATGGACGCCAAGGCCGACCTGGTCGTGTTCGGCATGGGCGAGCGCACCGTGCTGGAGGTGGCCCGCGGGCTCGCGGCGGGCCGCACGCCCCGCGTGCCGGGGTCCCGCAGGACGCTCTCCCTCCGCCCGCCCCACGCCCCGACGCCGCCGCTGCCGATGTCCCGGCAGGAGATGCTCGCCCGCGGCTGGGACGCCATCGACGTGCTGCTCGTCACGGGAGACGCCCACGTCGACCACCCGAGCTTTGCCAACGGGCTCATCGCCCGGCTGCTGGAGGCCGCCGGCTATCGCGTCGCCGTGCTCGCCCAGCCCGACTGGCGCACCTGCGAGCCCTGGCGGGAGTTCGGGCGGCCGCGGCTCTTCTGCGGCGTGTCCGCCGGCAACATGGACTCGATGATCAACCACTACACGGCGAACCGAAAGGTCCGCAACGACGACGCCTACTCGCCCGACGGACGGATCGGCCGTCGACCCGACCGCGCGACGCTCGCCTACTGCCAGCGGTCGCGCGAGGCGTTTCCGGGCGTGCCCGTCGTGGCCGGCGGCGTGGAGGCGAGCCTGCGACGCATCGCCCACTACGACTACTGGAGCGACTCCGTGCGCCGCTCGATCCTGCTCGACGCGAAGGCCGACCTCGTCGCCTTCGGCATGGGCGAACGGACGGTGCTCGAGATCGCGCGCGGGCTCGACGCGGGCCGGACGATCCGCGAACTCAGGCATCTCCGTGGCGTCGCCTATCGGCTCGGGGCCAGCGAGCCGCCACCCGAGGGTGCGGGCCCCGACTGGAGCGCGACGATCGAGCTGCCCTCCTACGAGGAGGTGGCCGCCGATCCACTCGCCTTCTGCGAGATGACGCGTGTCTCGCACCTCGAGACCAACCCGCACAACGCCCGCCGCCTCGTCCAGCGTCACGGCCGGGAGGCGGTCGTGGTCAATCCGCCGGCCCTGCCGCTCGCCCAGGACGAGATGGACGAGGTCTACGGTCTGTCCTTCACGAGGAGGCCGCACCCGTCCTACGGGACGGCACGAATCCCTGCCTTCGAGGTGGTCGAGCACAGCGTGCAGATCATGCGGGGCTGCTTCGGCGGCTGCACCTTCTGCTCGATCACGGCGCACGAAGGACGGATCATCCAGAGCCGCAGCCGGGAATCGATCATCGGCGAAATCACCCTGCTCGCGCGGCAGCCCGGCTTCAAGGGCACCGTGTCGGACATCGGCGGACCGACGGCCAACATGTACCAGATGCGCTGCACCCGACCGGAGGTCGAGGCGAAGTGCCGACGGCTCTCGTGCGTGCACCCCACCGTCTGCAAGCTGCTCGGAACCGACCACGGCCCGCTCAAGGAGGTGATGCGGGAAGCGCGGAACGTGCCGGGGGTGAAGCGGGTGCTCGTCGCGAGCGGCGTGAGGATGGACCTCGCCCGCCGCGATCCGGAATACCTCCGGGAGCTCGCCGCGCACCACGTCGGCGGCCATCTCAAGGTCGCCCCCGAGCACGTCGATCCGGAGGTCCTGCGGCTCATGAAGAAGCCCGCGGCGGACGACTTCGTGGAGTTCGACCGGGCGTTTCGGGCGGCCAGCCGTCGCGTCGGCCGGAAGCAGTACACGGTGCCCTACTTCATCGCGAGCCACCCGGGCAGCGGCATCGAGGAGATGATCGACCTGGCCGTCTTCCTCAAGCGCAACGGCTACAAGCCGGACCAGGTGCAGGACTTCATCCCGAGCCCCTTCGACATCGCGGCCTGCATGTACCACACGGGCCTCGATCCGATGACGCGGCAGCCGGTGAAGATCGCCAAGGGGCTCCGCAACCGGCGGATGCAGCGTGCGCTGCTCCAGTTCTTCAAGCCGGAGAACTGGTTCGAGGTGAGGAGGGCCCTCGAGCAGGCGGGGCGACGGGATCTCATCGGATCGGGCTGCGACTGCCTGATTGCCGACCGGCCACCGCGCGAGGCGCTCGACCGGAAGCGGCGCGAGGCCACCCGCGTCCTGACCGAGGAGACCTCGGGCGACCACCTGCGCGGCGGACCGGGTGCACCGCCGTCGGCGCCTGAGGCCCCGCGCGCCGGCGCGGGCTCGCGGCGGCGCCGCCGGCCGCGAGACGGCTCATCGATCGGCTACCGCCCCGGGCGTGGCGGGCGCGGGTCGCCCGGGTGAACCGCCGGGCCTCGGCCGACGTATCCCCTCATGCTCCGCTTCCGACCCTCCCCGTTCCCGCCTCCCCCACGGTGCACCATGAATCGACGTCTCCCGAAGTTCCTCGCCACGGCGGTCGCCGTGGTGGTGCTCGCCATGCCCACGACCACGCGGGCGCAGAGCCCACGCAATCCCTACTCGGGCTTCAACCTCTCCGGCATCAACTACGGGGCCATGCAGTGGGAGCGGGCCCAGCAGCAGGGCCGCCGCGTCTGGCCCTACTACAACACGCCGAGCCGCGGCTCCTCGCGGGGCACGATGGTGACCGGTGGGACCGTGGTGGGTGGCGGCGGGGCCGTGATGACCGGGCGGTCCGCCCCGCGCGGCCTCTTCGGCCGGCGTCGCTGACGCCCCGGCACGATGCTCACGCGTCCCCCTGGTAGATGTGGTAGCGCTTCGTGATCACGGCGCCGCCGCGCTGGAGGGTGCGCTTCGAGAGGTGGTTGCTGTCGAGCACCCAGGAGAACTCCGCCTCCTCCATGCCCCAGTCGAGCACCGGCTGGACGAGCGCCGCCATCAGCACGAGCCCGACGCCCCACGCCTGGAACTCGGGCACCACGTTGGTCGAGATGGCCCGCATCCGCTTGATGCCGCGCTTGTTCCAGAGCAGTCTGAGAAAGCCGAAGGGAAAGAGCCGCCCGTCGATCGCCTTGATCCGCGGGTTGTAGTCGAGGAGACAGAACGCGGTGCCGACGGGCCGTCCGTCCACCTCGGCCACCAGCGCGAGTTCCGGCACGATGAGGTGCTTGAGCGACTTCGCCATGTGTGTCACCTCGGCCGGCGTGAGGGGCACGAAGCCCCACGTGCCCGCGAGGCTCGAGTTGTAGATGTCGAGGAACATCCGCACCTCGTCGTCGAAGCGGCGGCGGTCGAGCGGCCGTACGGTCACCCCGAAGCGTTCGATCACGCCCTCCACCATCACGGCGAGCTTCGTATCGAGCGATGCGAGCATCGAGGTCTTGCCCCAGAAGGCGTAGAGCGTCTCGATCGGCCGCAGTCCGCACGCCTCGCACAGCCTCCCGTACCAGGGGCGGGAGTGCGTCATCATGAAGAACGGGGGCGTGTCGAATCCCTCGACGAGCAGGCCGCACTCGTAGTTGAGCGATGGGTTCGTCGGCCCGCGCACCGCCGTCATCCCCTGGCCTCGCAGCCACGACCGCGCCGCATCGAAGAGCGCCGCCGCGGCCTCCTCGTCGTCGTCGCACTCGAAAAAGCCGAAGAATCCGAGCGGCTCGCGATACCGGTCGATGTGCCCCTCGTTGACGATCGCCGTGATGCGGCCCACGTCTCGGCCGCCCCGGACGGCGAGAAACGAGCGACACCGCGATCGCTCGTAGAAGGGATGCGGACGGAAGTTGAGCAGCTCCTCCTGCGCGTGCACGAGCGGCGGAATCCAGCAGGGATCGTCGGCGTAGATCCTCCACGGCAGGCGGATGAATCGCTGCCGCTGCCGCCGCGTCTCCACGGTCTCGATGCCGACCCCATTCGTCAGGTGCATGCCGCCCCTCCTTGCGTCATCGGCGGCACGGGCCGCGCGACCGTGCTGCTCGCGTCGAGCCCGGCATCATCCGGCGGCGTGGCGCCGGCGGTCAACGTGGGCTCCGCGGGCGATCGCCGGGGAATCGCGCCGCCCCTACAATCCTGCCGTTTCACCACGCTCCAATCCCCCATGACGTCACCCCACGAGCCATCCCCGACGCGCGGCGGAGACTGCCTCGTCACGGGCGCGACGGGCCTGCTCGGCAACACCATCGTGCGGCAGCTGGTCGGCGCGGGTCGTCCGGCCCGCGCCCTCGTGCGCGGGGCCGCGCCGGACGGAGGACCTCCGCTGGCGGAC
>JBJTBO010000387.1:0-5734 GCA_046091445.1 Planctomycetaceae bacterium
CCGGAGGCATGGGCGCGTACTGTCCCGCCGCCTTCGTCGATGCCGACCTCATGGCCGAGATCGAGGCGCGGATCCTCGTGCCGACGGTGCACGCCATGCGTCGTGCGAAGGTGCCCTTCGTCGGAGTGCTCTACGCCGGCCTCATGCTCACCGCGCAGGGACCGAAGGTGCTCGAATACAACGTGCGGTTCGGCGACCCCGAGTGCGAGGCGCTGCTCGTGCGGCTCGAGTCGCCGCTGCTGCCGCTGCTCGATGCCGCCACCGATCGCCGGCTCGAGGAGGTGGCGCCGCCGGTCTGGCGTGCGGGAGCCAGCGTGACCGTGATCATGGCGGCGGAGGGCTATCCGGGCCCGGTCGAGCGCGGCAGGACGATCACCGGCCTCGCTGCGGCCGCCGCCGTGCCCGGGGTCGAGGTGTTCCACGCGGCGACGGCGTCGCGGGACGGGGCGGTGGTCACCGACGGCGGACGCGTGCTCGCGGTCACCGCGCGCGAGGCCTCGCTCGCGCGGGCCAAGCTGCAGGCATACACGGCGGTCCGCGCGATCCGCTGGCCCGGCGCGTGGTGCCGCAAGGACATCGCCGACAAGGGTCTGCGGCAGGAGCACGCCCTGCTCGTCGCGGCGGAGGCCGACGCGACCGCTGCCGTGTCGCGCGACGAGGGAGACGCACCCGCATGAGGCTACGCGTCGGCATCGTGGGGCTCGGAACGCAGTGGGAATCCCGGCATCTCCCGGCATTGCGCGCACTGGCCGATCGCTTCGAGATTCGCGGCATCTGCGAGCAGGTCGCCCACCGCGCCCAGCGCGTCGCGGCCCAGCTCGGTGTGGCCGCGGTGGACGGCTTCCGCGCCCTCGCGGCCCGTGACGACATCGACGCGCTCCTGTGCCTCGCCGACCAGTGGTATGGGGCCACGCCGATCCTCGCCGCCTGCGAGCACGGCAAGGCCGTCTACTCGGCCATCTCCCTGCCGCTCGACGCGGGTGAGGGACAGGCCCTGCGGTCCCGCGTGGAGGAGGCGGGGATCGCCTTCATGGCCGAGCTGCCGCGACGCTTCGCGCCGGCGACCGTCCGACTCAAGGAACTGATCGCGACCACGCTCGGCCCGCCGCGGATGCTCTACTGCCACCGCCGCATCCCCCTCTCGCCCGTGAGTCCGTCGACACCGCCGCGCGACCCGGACACCGAATCCCGCGACCTCGTGGAACTCGTCGACTGGTGTCGCTACGTCGTGGGAACGGAGCCGAGCAGCGTGGTGGCGGTCCGCCACGCCGAGGCCCCTGGCGCGGCCCTCGACGACTACCGGATGATGAGCCTCGACTTCACCGCCGAGGGGCCACCGGGCAACGGGGTGCTCGCCCAGATCAGCTGCGGCTACTACATGCCGCGCGGGTGGGAGGAGGCCGTCGGGTTTCGCCCGCCGCCGGCGCTCCAGGTCGTCTGTGCCGACGGCATCGCGTTCGCAGACCTCCCGGCGGGCCTCGTCTGGTTCGACACGGCGGGACGCCACCAGGAATCGCTCGAGAGCGAACGTCCCGTCGGCGAGCACATGCTGCTCCAGTTCCACCGCCGGGTGACCAGCCTCGTGCGGCACATGAGCGGCCTCGACGACACGCTCGCCGCGATGCGGATCGTGCAGGGCGCCGCCGAGAGCATCGCCTCGGGGCACCGAGTGCGCCTGTGAGCGGGGAACCGTCGCCGGTTCCGACACCGCACTCCGCGGCCAAGCCGCGGCGGCGCGAGCGGATGCAGCACGCGGACCATCGCAGGCGTCGCCTGCCGCCGCCTCGCCAGCATGGCCTGCCCGGGCGGGCCGCCGCCGTGGCGGACCGCATCGCGATCAGTTGTTGCTGAAGTCGAGCTTCTTGCCGGACTTCACGCCGAGCGGATTGCGCAGGAACCGGCGCCGGCAGTCGGCGCAGAGGTCGAACCGCAGCGTGCGGGTGTCGTCATCCAGGGCCGACGCGACGAGGCCGTCATCGAGTCGCTCGAGAAGGTCCTGCACGTCGTCGAGATGGTCCGCGTCTGCGAGGGCCGCATCCTCGGTGCCGTCGCGCGTCGACTCAGCGTCGTCGGGCGCCGCGTACACCTCGATCTTGACGACATGCCGGATCTCGTCGTGCGCGTCGATCGGGCGTTTGCACATGTCGCAGGAGTAATGCAGCATCTCGGACTCCGAGGAGGGGTTCCGCACGTCGGCGCCGGCGTGTGGATCCGGTCGCGGCCGACGAGGCCGACCGCGATCAACTGAGTGTGACCGCGGGCTTCGTGGCTGGCAAGCGCCGTGCGCGCGGGTCCGACCTGCCGACCGGAGCCGCCACCCGGTGGCACGAGCACGCGACAAGGTGGGCGGTTTGCGGGCTCGAGCGACGGAGCGGTAGACTCTGACGGACACGGATGCCGCCGGCTGCATCGCATGAGGTGGAGGGGCCGGGGCGACGGCATCCAGCGGCGTGACGTCCGGGAACGCGCCACCTCAGGACAGGCATCGGGTCGATCATGACCGCCATGACGGCTGCCGCTTTTCCGAGCCCGGCTCCATCCGGCGCGCTCGCGATGAGCGTGCTGGTGCTCAACCGTTCGTTCGTCGCCGTGCACATCACCAACGTGCGGCGGGCCATCACCCTGCTCTTCCGGCACCTGGCCGAGGTGGTGCATATCGAGGAGGGGCACTACGGGGCCTACTCGTTCGAGTCCTGGCGGGAGCTTTCGGCGGTGCGGGCCACCTTCCGCGGCGACGGGTCCGATGCCGATCACGACTGGGTGCGGGCGGTGGGATACGACCTGCAGGTGCCCCGCGTGATCCGGCTGGTCGGCTGTGATCGCAGCCCCCGCAACGGCCTCCGCTTCAACCGCCGCAACGTGTTCGCCCGCGACGGCAACGTCTGCCAGTACTGCGGTCGGCACTTTCCGACGAGCGAGTTGTCGCTCGATCACGTCATGCCCCGGAGCCGTGGCGGCGTCACGAGCTGGGAGAACATCGTCTGCGCGTGCGTGGCCTGCAATGTCAGCAAGGGAGGACGGACTCCCGCGGAGGCGCGGATGCAGCTGATTCGGCAGCCGGTCAAGCCGAAGCGCAGCCCCCTGCTTTCGATCAAGCTCGGCAATCCGAAGTACGCGAGCTGGAAGGGCTTCGTCGACAGCGCCTACTGGCTCGTCGACCTGCGCTGACCGGCTGTGGAACCGAGCCCTCCAGGGCCACGGTGCACGGGCTCATTCCCCGGGCTGCTCACGTTCCCCGGGCTGCTCATGTTCCCCGGATTGCTCATGGCCGGGCCGCCCCCCGGCGCCGCTGTCCTACACCGACCACCGGCGCCGCTGTCCCACAACGACCACCGGCGCCGTCGCCCAGCATGCCGACCGGCATTGTCCACCGGTATGCCGACCCATCGAAGCCGGGCTCAGCCGCAGAGCGGGTCCTTCTTCTCGGTGATCACCGGGAGCTGGGGGGACATCTCGGCGTTGAGTTCCTTGAAGTCCTTCCACTCGGCCGGCAGGTTGTCCTCGTGGAAGATGGCCTCGACCGGGCACTCGGGCACACACGCCTCACAGTCGATGCACTCGTCGGGATGGATGTAGACCATCTTGTCACCCTCGTAGAAGCACTCGACGGGGCAGACGACCACGCAGTCGGTGTACTTGCAGGCGAAACACGGTTCGGCGACGACGTGCGTCATGCTCGGAAACTCCTCTGGGCTGCGGCGATGGGGGCGGGGACGGTGTCCGAAACGGCAGAATCGTAGGAGGGGTGCGCGGCGCTGTCAACGAAGGTCCGACGCGGGAGAAGGCATCGGCACGGGGCGTCACGCTCCTCCAGTCCCGGCCGTGTTTGCCGTTGGTGACGGACGCCGCATGGTCCTATGCTGGAAGAGGTACGGGAGGGCGTCGCGGGGCAGCCTGATGGCCCGCGGCGACCCCGCGGCCGGACGAGCGTCGGAAGGAATACGTCGTGGACGAACCCGCCGCCGGAGACGTTTCGCTGGGTCTCGCCTCGGTCGGGGATCGACGGCTCGTCGCAGACTGTGTGGCCGGCGCTCCCGGCGCATGGGAGATGTTCGTCGGCCACTTCGGAGGCTTGTTCCACCACGTCGCCCAGCGCACCGCGGCCCAGCGTGGCCGGACGCTCGGAATCGCGGACCGGGACGACATCGTGGCCGACATCCTGCTCGCCTGCGTCCGCGACGACGCCGCGGTGCTCCGGGCCTACGCGGGTCGGGCGAGCCTGCCGACCTACCTCACGGTGATCGCACGCCGCGACGCGGCGCGGTGGCTGACCAGGCAGGCTCGAGCCGCACCGCCCGTCGGTGCGCCGCGGCGTGTCGGGGCGCCGCCCGCGGCGCCGAGCGGCGTCGATCGGGAGGAGATCGAACTGCTCCTCGGCCGCCTCGACGAGCGCGAGCGGCTGCTGGTGCGGCTGCACCATCTCGAGGCACGAAGCTACGGCGAAATCAGCCGGCTCACCGGCATGCCGCTCGGCTCGATCGGTCCGGCGCTCTCGCGCGCGAAGGCGAAGATGCGGCTGCCGGCCGCAGGCTGATGGCCACCCGTGCTGCCGGGAGCCCGCATCAGCGGAGGCCGGCGGTCGGCTGCGCGGCCACGGGGCCGATCGAAAGCGCGGGGTCCGCGAGATCGACCGGTTCGTACCCCGGATACGCGGGCATCTGCCAGAGCTGGGTCGGATCGGTCGCCGGAGCGTTCACGGCGTAGGACGTGACGTCCAGCGAGAACTCGACGCCCGACGCGGGCCAGGAGATCTCGACGAGGTGAGGCAGGGCCGCGCCCGATGCCGGATCGACTCGATGCCGGCTCGTCCGCACGCTCGCGAGCCGTTCTCCCTGCGCCGAAAAGAGATGCTGCTCCACGACCAGTCCCGTCGTGCCGTCGAGCAGCGTCGACTTGAACAGGTCGCCGTCGGGTGCGGCGATGCGGCTGCGGATTTCGATGCGGCCGTCCGCGACCGGAAAAGGCCCGTCGTGCGCGTCCTCGGGGCGGAACTGCACGAGGCCGAGGAGCTCGGGCATCCAGTCGGCCCGGATCGGCAGGAGGCGGCGGGCGTTCGACTGCGCGTACTTGTCGTGCGCGCAGAAGGCGATGACCGGCGGCTTGTGCTGTCGCAGCCACAGCCAGAACAGGTCGTCGTTGCTGCCGATGTCGAGCTCCGGCCCGGTGATCGCGGTCTGCGCCTGCAGCCGGAAGCGGCGCGGAGGCTCGCAGGCCACGCGTGCCGATAGCCGTGGCACTCCGGGCACGAGGAGCACGGCCTGCGGCACCATGAGGCTGCGCACGCGGACGGTGTTGTCGTGCACGGTCGCCATCACCTGCTCGAGGGTGGCACCGGCGGGCAGTGCGCGCGGCAACGGCATCGCGCCGATCTGGTAGCCGCGGAGGACCCGCGGGCAGGAGGCACCGCTCGACGACACGACCGCCACGAGCAGCAGGAGCGCGACCCCTCGCGACACGGTCGCGCGGCGCGGTGCATGGAGCGCGCTCATGCGGCCTCCCCCGACCAGAGGAGCGCGGCGAGGCGATCGGCGACGGCCGATGCCGCCCGCACGTCGGCCGACGGCACGCGATACTCCCGCTCCCTGCGCCGGCAGACGAGGACCAGCGCGTCGTCACCGGCCGGCCGGCCGTCGACGATGCGCAGCACGCGGCGACGCACCAGGTGCAGCGCGAGAAGGTACCGCAAGGCCGACTCGCCGGGGGCGTCGCCGAGTACATCGCGGGCATCGAGCAG
>JBJTBO010000388.1:0-4558 GCA_046091445.1 Planctomycetaceae bacterium
CGCCTCGAGCGGGCCTGGCGACCCGCCTTCCGCGACGGGATCTTCGGCCCCGCCAGCTTCGCCTGGCCGGCCCTCGAGCGCGATGCCTGCCCGGGCAGCCCGGTCACGCCCTGACCCGCCACGATCGCTCAGCCGAGCGACGCGACGACGTCGGCCATCGTCTCCACGGCGCGCACGATCTGCTCCTCGCTGTGCTCGGAGGTGATGAAGAACCGCACCCGAGCCGCCGACTCCCGCACCGCGGGATAGAGGATCGGCCGGGCGTTGATGCCGCGCGTGAGCAGCGCCTGCGACGCGCGGATGGCCCGATCGGAACTGCCGAGGATGACCGGGATCACGGGGGTGTCGCCGCTCGGGCCCGTGTCGAGGCCGGCGTCGAGCGCGAGCTTGAGGAAGAACTCCGATCGCTCGCGCAGCCGCGTGATGCGCCACGGCTCGCGGCCGATGACGCGGACGGCCTCGAGCGCCGCGGCCGCGTTCGGCGGCGAGCAGGCCGTCGAGAACTCGAAGGCCGGCGTCGTGCAGCCGAGCCAGCGGATGAGCCGCTCGCTCCCGGCCAGGTACCCGCCGCCCGACCCGAGGGCCTTGCTGATGGTCCCCATCCACAGGTCGCCCTCGGCGGGATCGACGTCGAAGTGGTCGCAGATCCCGCGCCCACCGGGCCCCATCGTGCCGATCGAGTGTGCCTCGTCGACGTAGAGCAGCGCATCGTGACGACGCTTGACCTCGATGAAGGCCGGCAGATCGGGGTAGTCGCCGTCCATGCTGTAGACGCCCTCGATCGCCACCACCACGCGTCGATAGCGGCCGCGCAGATCCCGCAGGAGGCCGTCCAGCTGATCGACGTCGTTGTGGCGGAAGGGCCGGCGCCCGGCCGCGCTGGCGACCGTGCCCTGCACGATGCTGTTATGGGCGAGCTCGTCGTAGAGGATGAGATCATCCGCGTTGCAGATGTGGCCGAGCACCGACGCATTCGTGCCATAGCCGCACGGAAAGACGACCGCCCGCTCGGTGCCGACGAAGGAGGCGAGCGTGGCGTCGAGCTCGTCGAGGATCGTGTTGTTGCCCCCGACCATCCGGCTGGCCGAGGCGCTCGTGCCGAAGCGGTCGATGGCGTCCTTCGCCGCACGCGTCACGTCGGGATGCCCGGCGAGCCCGAGGTAGTCGAAGCTCGTGAAGCTCACGACGTCACGGCCGTCGACCCGTGCCAGCCGCCCCTGCACCGACTCGTTGGCGAGGAGGAACGGGTTTTGGAGGCCCGCCGCGGCCAGGTCGCCGAACCGCCGCTCGAGGGCGCACACCTCGGGCCACGCATCGCCCGTGTCGAACATGCCCGCCGCGCGCGGGGCCCCGGCCGCACCGGCGCGACGCGGCGGACCCTCGGCCCGGTCGACCGCGTCGAACATCCTCGTCGAGATGCACTCGACGAGGTCGCCGCAGGTGCGGATGCCGCGGAGCCAATCGGCGTGGAACCGCATCTGGTAGCGCCCCTCGATGCGGGCGACGGCGTCGAGAAACCGTGGCTCGTCGATGCCCGCCTCGCGGAGGCTCGCCCGCGGTCCGAGCGCGCCCCGGCCCGCCTC
The DNA here is from genome assembly GCA_046091445.1 of Planctomycetaceae bacterium. GTDB lineage: Bacteria > Planctomycetota > Planctomycetia > Pirellulales > UBA1268 > QWPN01. The sequence continues at coordinate 1,584 of JBJTBO010000388.1, forward strand.
CGGCGTCACCCGCTCGAGCTCCTCGAGCACCAGCCGTGTGATCGCCAGCCGGGAATGCGCACCGGGTCGTCGCCGCGCGTCGAGTGCCTGCCATCCACCGTCCATGCCCCGTCTCCCGCGTATACCGCCGCCGCGTGTCCCTGCCGGTCGCCCTCGTCGAGATTCCACGACGGCCCGCGCCGCCCGAGAGCCGACGCACTATACGGGAACCTCGCGTGACCGAAAGTGGCCTCGCGCGATCCGCGCGCGACGTCCCGCGCGCGGACCGGCGGTTTTGCCGCGAGTTTCGCCCCGCCGGCAAGCGCTCGCGATCGCAGGGCCCGTGCCATCCACACCGGTTGCCCGGCCTGCGCGCGTGGCGCGGTCGCGCCGCCGCCCTCTCAGCTGTCGAGGAGCTTGCGCAGCACGAAGGGCAGGATGCCGCCCGACGTGAACTGGTCCAGTTCGACCGGCGTGTCGATCCTCACGAGACACGGGATCTCCCGCACGACGCCCCCCGGACCCGTGGCCCTGACGACGACCGTCGCCCGCGGCGCGAGCCCGTCGAACGGAATGTCGAACGTCTCCTCGCCCGTCAGCCCGAGGCTCTGCCACGGCTGCGGGAGCACCAGCGGCAGCACGCCCATGCCGACCAGATTGGAGCGGTGGATGCGCTCGAACGACGCCGCGAGCACCGCCCGCACACCCAGGAGCATCGTGCCCTTCGCCGCCCAGTCGCGCGACGACCCGGTGCCGTACTCCGCGCCGGCGAGCACGATCAGCGGCACGCCCTGCGCGCGGTACGCGAGCGCCGCGTCGTACACCGGCATGACCTCCGTGCCGGGCAGGAGCCGCGTGACGCCCCCCTCCGTCCCGGGCGCGAGCATGTTGCGGATCCGGATGTTCGCGAAGGTGCCCCGCGTCATGACGCGGTCGTTGCCACGCCGCGCGCCATACGAGTTGAAGTCGACCGGGTCCACGCCATGCTCGATCAGGTAGCGGCCGGCCGGGCTCGCCTTGGCGATGCTGCCGGCGGGCGAGATGTGGTCGGTGGTCACGCTGTCACCCAGCGCGAGCAGGACCCGCGCCCCGCGCACGCTCACAGGCGGCGTCGGATCGCGCGTGACCTCGGCGAGGAACGGCGGCTCCTGGATGTAGGTGCTCGTCGCATCCCAGTCGTAGAGCGCGCCGGTGCTCGTCGGCACGGCGTTCCACCGGGGGTTCGAGTCGCGCACGTCGGCGTACCGGGCGCGGAACTGGTCGGGCCGCACGCTGGCGGCCACCACCTCCCGCACCTCGTCGGTCGTGGGCCAGATCTCCCTGAGGTAGACGGGCCTGCCGTCGCGCCCCGTGCCGAGCGGCTCGTGCTCGAGGTCGATGTCGGTCGTGCCGGCGAGCGCGTAGGCCACGACGAGCGGCGGACTGGCGAGCCAGTTGGCCTTCACGAGCGGATTGACGCGGCCCTCGAAGTTGCGGTTGCCGGAGAGGACCGCCGCGGCGACGAGATCACCGTCGGTGACCGCCTTCGCCACGGCATCGGGCAGCGGCCCCGAGTTGCCGATGCACGTGGTGCAGCCGTAGCCGACCGTCTCGAAGCCGAGCGCGTCGAGGTCCTTCGCGAGGCCCGAGGCCTCGAGGTAGTCGGTGACCCCGCGCGAGCCGGGAGCGAGGCTCGTCTTCACCCTCGGCTTCGTGGCGAGCCCACGGGCGACGGCCTTCCGGGCGACGAGGCCGGCGGCCACCATCACGCTCGGGTTGCTCGTGTTGGTGCAGCTGGTGATGGCCGCGATCACGACGGCCCCGTGCCCGATCGACTCGGCATGGCCGTTTTCCCGGACCGTGCCGGTGCGGGTGAGCGCGTCGCCGGCGAGCGCGAAGCCTCGCGCCGAGGCCGGCGCGGTGAGTGACGCGGCGAACGAGCGCTTCACGTCGCCGAGACGCACGCGGTCCTGCGGCCGCTTCGGGCCGGCGAGGCTCGGCACGATGGAGGAGAGATCCAGCGCGAGCCGTGTCGTGAACTCCGGCACCGGCGCCCTGTCGGTGCGGAAGAGCCCCTGCTCCTTCATGTACCGCTCGACGAGTGTCACCTGCTCCGCCGCGCGGCCGGTGAGCCGCAGGTAGGCGAGCGTCTCGTCGTCGATCGGGAAGAAGCCCATCGTCGCGCCGTACTCGGGCGCCATGTTGGCGATCGTCGCCCGGTCGGCGAGCGTCATGCCCGCGAGCCCCGGACCGAAAAACTCGACGAACTTCCCCACCACGCCCGCCTTCCGCAGGATCTCCGTGACCGTGAGCACCAAGTCCGTGGCGGTCGTGCCGGCGGGGAGCCGTCCGGTGAGTTCGAAGCCGACCACCTCCGGCAGCAGGAGTGAGAGCGCCTGCCCGAGCATCACGGCCTCCGCCTCGATTCCGCCGACGCCCCAGCCGACGACGCCCAGGCCGTTGATCATCGTGGTGTGGCTGTCGGTGCCGACGAGCGTGTCGGGGACGGCCACCGGGAGGGTGCGTCTGCCGCCGGACTCCCGGCGGTCGGGATCGCGCAGGAAGACGCAGCCCGCGAGGTATTCGAGGTTGACCTGATGGACGATGCCGATCGCCGGCGGGACGACACGGAAGTTGTCGAAGGCCTGCTGACCCCAGCGGAGGAAGGCGTACCGCTCCGCGTTGCGCGCGACTTCGACGTCGACGTTCTTCTCGAGCGCATCGGCGGTGCCGTAGAAGTCCACCTGCACGGAGTGGTCGATGACGAGATCGACCGGCACGAGCGGATTGATGCGCGCCGGATCCCCGCCGAGTCGGCGCATCGCCGCCCGCATGGCGGCGAGGTCGACGACGCACGGCACGCCCGTGAAGTCCTGCAGGACGACCCGGGACGGCTTGAAGGGAATCTCCCGTTCGGCCGGTCGGGCGGCATTCCACGTCGCCAGGGCCCGTACGTCCTCCTCGGTGACCTCGTATCCGTCACACGTGCGGAGGAGTGCCTCGAGGATGGTCCGGAT
>JBJTBO010000389.1:0-3485 GCA_046091445.1 Planctomycetaceae bacterium
GGCGAGATCTCGCCGAAGTGGAGGTGGGGCGAGAGCGCGATTGTGCAATCATGGTCGGGCCGGTCGCGTTCCGTCACGTAGATGCCGAGCCGTGATTCGAGGAACGTGTCTAGCCGTAGCCGGGCCCCCGCCTCGCCCGGAGTCCACGTCGAGCGCATCGTGCCCGCCCAGTCGATCGTCGGCAGCAGGTCGAGAGCCTCCACCGTCAGACTGCGCGGGACGGCCGTGGCCGCGCGCAGCTTCCGCGGGGCGGCCGCCGGCTCGACCGGCTCGGGCCGCCCCAGCAGCGCCCGCCAGAAGGGCGTGAACACCTGGTATGGCCTGCCCTCCTTCGTGGCCACGTGAACGGGCTCGAAGAGCAGGCCGCCATTGAAACTCTCCACCTCCAGGCCGTCGGCCGCGAGCCGCTTCTTGATGTCAGTGTCGCGACGCACGACGGCCGGCTCATAGCGGCGGTTCCACGCGACGTGGGTCGCACCGCACTCCTTCGCGAGCGCGGCGAGCGCGGTGAGCGACGGCCCGCGGCGGATCACGAGCGGCGCACCGGCCTTGGCCAGCCCCGCCGCGAGCTTCTCGAGCGACTGGTGCAGCCACCACCGTGAGGCCGCCCCCGGCGCCCATGGCGCCTCCTCCTCGGGCGCCCAGATGAAGACGGGCACGACCGCCCCGCGGGCCGACGCTGCGGCGAGCGCGGGCTGGTCGTCGAGCCGCAGGTCGTGCCGGAACCAGACGATCGTGACGGGAGTCGAGGCGCGTGCCATGCAGCGTTCCGCAGAAGGGGATCACCACGATACCGCACGGCGCCACCGCCGGTCAGAGCCCCCGCCGTCGCGGCGGATGCCGGACCACCGGAGCACGCCGTCGCACGATCCAAAGCGCCGCGATCGCCGATCTGCCACCGTCCGTCACCTGCCCTCCGCCGCCCACCGCTTCATCGTCGCGATGTTCCGCTCGACCTCGGGATTGCCGTCTCCGACATAGACCCGCATCTCGCTGTCGTACATCGCCTCCGTCTCGGGGCCACGATCGACCGTCTCCCGCATCCAGCGGTCGAGTCTCGCGCGGAGTGAATCGAGTTCCGTGCGCAGCGACGGATCGTCGGCACGATTCCTCATCTGCCAGGGATCCGCGCGCCAGTCGTAGAGTTCCTCAACGGCCCGCGTGGGGGAATAGAGCAGCCGCTCGGTCTCCGGGGCGAGTCGACCCGCGTCGTGGAGCGCCCGCAACGACTGCAGGATCGTCTTGCCGTCCTTGTACGCATTCGGCTGCAGAAGCGGGCGGCGCGGATGGTAGTTGCGGATGTAGAGAAACCGCTCGGTGCGGACGCTGCGGATGCGGTCAACCGTCTCGTCACACCGGTCCCGCGCGGCGAACACCGCGTCGCGAGGCACGTAGTCGGAGGCAAACACGTCGCGGCCCTGCATGGACGCCGGGATCGGCAGGCCGGCCGCGGCGAGCGAGAGGGCAGGCAGGTCGATGTGCTCGACGAGGTCGTCGCGCACGACCCCCGCCTCGATGCCCGGTCCACGGATCACGAGCGGCACGTGCGTGCCTTCGTCGTAGAGAAACTGTTTGGCTCGCACGTGGCTGATCCCGTGGTCGGTCATGAAGATGACGAGCGTGTCGTCCAGAATGCCCTCACCCGTGAGACGGTCGACGACACGGCCCACGGCGGCATCCGTGAACCGCACCGCGTCCAGATAGGCCGCCTGATCGGCGAGCAAGACGGGATCGCGCGGCAGGTAGGGCGGCAGCGCGACATCCTCGGGCCGGACGGACGCGCCAAACGCCCGGGCTGCGCGGTCAGCCAGTTTCGCCGCCGCCTCGGCCGTACCGCCACGAAGCTTGCCCCCCGAGAGCATCACCTGCATGAAGAAGGGCTGGCCCGCCGCGCGGCCCGACCAGTCGGAGCCGTCGTACATGCTCTCGTCCCAGACGAAGTTGTAGTCCGTCTTGCCCAGCCGCCGCACGCGCGGCCGTGCGTTCCCGAATGGTTCATCCCCGTCGCCGATGCAGGTGAAATAACCCGCCTCCCTGAACCGCTCCGGTACGGGCCGCACCCCCTCCGGCAGATGGATGGTCTCCACGCCACGGCCGCTGCGGTGGTGGTGCGCGCCGATCGACGTCTGGTACATGCCCGTGATCAGCGCCGAGCGGCACGGGGAGCAGACGGGACAGGTGACGAACGCGTGGGTGAACCGCGTCCCCTCGGCCGCGAGCCGGTCCACGTGCGGCGTCGGCATGAGCCGCTCGCCGTAGCAGCCGAAGTTCGCCGACATGTCGTCGACGATGATCCAGACGACGTTGGGCCGTGCGGCCACAGCCTCGCGACGGAGCAGCGCCGCCGCCAGCACCGCGACCACGAGTGCACCGACGATCCGCATGTCCGGCCTCCGCAGTCGCGGTCTGCTCGCACGCCGGGTGTCGTCAGCGGGTCGCGGGCTCACGCGTTCGTCGATCGTGTCAGCCACCGTCGGCTCCTGGCGTCGATGAGGATCACGGCAGCGCCGCGTGCAGCACCTCGACCGGATGCAGCGCGGTGCGGCCCGTGCCGTCCTTGATCTGGTGGCGACAGCTCGTGCCCGGGGCCACGAGCGTCACGTCCCCATCCGCCGCCCGCACCGCGGGAAAGAGGACCAGCTCGCCGATCCGCATCGAGAGATCGAAGTGCTCCCGCTCGTAGCCGAACGAGCCGGCCATCCCGCAGCATCCGCTCGGAATCACCTCCACGGTGTGGCCCCGGGGCAGTCCGAGGATCTGCACCGTGGGATCGAGGGAGGCGAGGGCCTTCTGGTGGCAGTGGCCGTGCACGAGCAGCCGCCGTGAGGCGGGGCGAAAGTCGTCGGGAACGACCCGGCCCGCGGCCGCCTCGCGCGCGAGAAACTCGTCGATGAGCAGGGCGCGTCCGCCGAGGCGTCGGGCCGCCGCCTCGAGGCTCCGCGGCACGAGGTCGGGATACTCGTCGCGAAACGACAGGATCGCGGACGGCTCGACCCCGACCAGAGGCATCTCGTCCGTGACGACCGGATCGAGCGACTCGACGTTCCGCACGGCGAGATCCCGGGCCGCCCGCACGAGGCCCTTCGAGAGGTGTGCGCGACCGCTGTCGGCATGCGCGGGGATCGTGACGGCGTAGCCGAGCCGCTCGAGCAGCTCGATCGCGCGGATGCCGATCTCGGCATCCAGGGTGTCGGTGAACTCGTCGCCGTAGAAGTGGACCCGGCCCCCGACGCCCGAGCCACGCGTGCCACCGCGTCGGCGCCACCAGCCTCGCATCGTCGAACGCGGCAGCGACGGCAGTGATCGACCCGGCGCGAATCCCGACAGCCGCTTCACGATCGCGTCGATGCCGGGCGCCGTCGCGGCGATGTTGTAGGCCCAGGGCGCACGGGAGGCGGCACGCAGGAGCCGGGCCGTGTCCGCGACCAGCCGCGTCCGCCAGGGCACGCCCCGCACGTCGTGCACGTGCTGCTGCCACTCCGCCT
>JBJTBO010000390.1:0-5255 GCA_046091445.1 Planctomycetaceae bacterium
CGGCCGCCGAGCCGCAGTTCAATCGGGATGTGCTGCCCGTCCTCGCGGCCAAGTGCCTCGCCTGCCACGGCTTCGACGCCCACGCGCGGGAGGCCGGCGGGCGGCGCGGCGGCCGTCGCGACGGCGCCCAGCACGAGCGCCAGCGGGAACGACGCGTGCCACGTCATGGGTGTCGGTTCCACGACCCTCGCGGTGCCGCGAGGCGAGCGTAGGGAGCGATGCCCGGCCATCCCCCGAGTGTACGACAAAACCACGGCCCGGGGCCGCGATCCGAGCCGCGCCACGGGCCGCCCGGCGTCAGGGGCGGCCATCCCGACGGAAGGCCCCGATCACGACCCAGGTCCCGGTCACGAGCCAGGTCACGATGAGCGCGAGCGTGATCGATGCTGCCATGCGGCAACCATAGGTCGCAAAGCGGGGCACGGCTTGGCGGGCCTGGCGATTCGACACCGACCGGCGGTGGCGAAAAGCCGCGTCCCCGGCGACACTCATCGCTCCGCTGCCTCCGTGAGCCGAGCCATGCCCGCCCCCAACGACCGTCGTAACGCCGGATATGACGACGAGTGGGATGACGAGGAATCGGGTGATGATGCCTGGGACGACGGCGATCCGGATGGCGACGGCTCGGATGACGACCCGACGACGATCGCCTGCCCGTCCTGCGGTCGTGAGATCTTCGACGACACGCCGCGCTGCCCGGCCTGCGGCCACTTCATCCTCGACGAGGAGCGGCGTTCGGGCGGGCGGCCCTGGTGGATCACGGTGACCGCCGTCGTCTGCCTCGCAGTCGCCCTGTGGTGGATCCTGCGATGACGACGAGCGATCCTCACGGCCGATCGACGCCCATCCTCCTCTTCGTCTACGGCACGCTGCGACCGAGCCTTGCCTCTGCTGCGACCCACGCCCTCGTGCACGATCTCGAGCGTGCCGGCTCCGCGACCATGCGGGGCGTGCTCTACGACCTCGGTCCGTATCCCGCGATGACGCGTGGTGACGGCGTCGTCCACGGTGAGCTGCTCGGCGTCCACGACGCCGCACGGCTGCGTGCGCTCGACGCGTACGAGGAGTGTGGCGGGCCCGCGCCGCTTTTCGAGCGCGTCGAGGGGATCGCACGTCGCGCAGATGGCGTGGAGGTCACCGCCGCCGCGTATCTCTACGTCGGACCGATCGGCGACGGTGTCGTCATTGCCGGCGGCGACTATGTGGTGGCCGCTCGGGCCCGCCGTCCGACGTCCTGATCGCGGGCGCTGCGTCGACCGCGTCCCGTCCCTGACACCCGTGGCGTTGCCGTGTTTTGCGGCATGAGAAAAACGCGCTGCCGCTTTTCGGTGCGGCGGCGTGCGCACGATGCTTGCGAAAACCTTGCATTCCCCCCGAACCGCTCGGCCTGCCCAATCGGCACGGAATTTGCTCCACTGGGGTCGGTTTGCCTGAAGTCATTCAGACACCGACTAGGCGGCTGCATCCGTCGCGACCTCGATCGCTCCCTTTGGCAGGGGGATCCCGGTGGGTGCAGATCGATGTCGCGTCGTCCTGCGGTCGACAGGCTCGGACGGTTCCCATCCCTTTTCTCAGCGAATGGAAGGAAGCGCTTCAGTCATGAGCACGAAGTCCAAGCTCGAGTACATCTGGCTCGACGGCTACAAGCCGACCCAGGGCCTGCGGTCAAAGACGCAGATCAAGAACAACTTCAGCGGCAAACTGGAGGACTGCCCGATGTGGTCCTTCGACGGTTCGAGCACCCAGCAGGCCAGCGGGCACGACTCCGACTGCCTGCTCAAGCCGGTGGCGATCTTTCCCGATCCGGGTCGCAAGAACGCCTTCCTCGTGATGACCGAGGTGCTCAACGCCGACGGCACGCCGCACGAGTCGAACGGACGGGCCACGATCGCCGACGACGACGAGGACTTCTGGTTCGGCTTCGAGCAGGAATACTTCCTCTGGTGCACGAAGAACAACAATCCGCCGGGCTTCCCGGCCGGCGGTTATCCCGCGCCCCAGGGCCCCTACTACTGCTCGGTCGGGGCCGACAACGCCCACGGCCGGGCGTGCGTGGAGGAGCACCTCGACGCCTGCCTCGAGGCCGGGCTCAACGTCGAGGGCATCAACGCCGAGGTGGCGGCGGGGCAGTGGGAGTACCAGATCTTCGCCAAGGGGGCCAAACGGGCCGGCGACGAGATCTGGCTGGCCCGCTACCTGCTCGAGCGGATCGGCGAGAAGTACGGCTATTCGATCGAGCTGCATCCCAAGCCGCTCGGCATGCACGTCGACTGGAACGGATCGGGCATGCACGCGAACTTCTCCAACGGCCTCATGCGCACCTGCGGTGACAAGGCCGTGTTCACCAAGATCTGCGAGGGCTTCGGCGGCGTGATCGACAGGCACATCAGCGTGTACGGTGCCGACAACGATCAGCGGCTCACGGGCAAGCACGAGACGGCGCGGATCGACCAGTTCAGTTACGGCGTGTCCGACCGGGGTGCCTCGATCCGGATCCCGGTCGGCACGATCGAGGCGGGCTGGAAGGGCCGTCTCGAGGACCGTCGGCCGGCGTCGAACGCCGACCCGTACAAGGTGGCCGCGGCCATCATCAAGACTGTCAAGGAGGCGACCAGCAAGTGAGCCTTTCCCCCGGGGAAGGATGCCCGGGGTGCGGCGCCCCGTCGGAGATCCCGGCGGGCCACGTCCTGACTGCAGGAAACCGGGCCGGAAACAGCGGTCCGGAAACCGGGAACGCGGAACGGGTGGGAGGGAGCTTCCGGCTTCCTCCCACCTTTCGCCGCGAGGCCCGTGAACGCGGCGTCCCCGCCCCGTTCCCCACACAGCCGACGATCAGCCGTCGGGAAAGTCGACGCTCCGCAGGGCCTCGAGCATCTCCCGCATCGTCTGGTAGCGATCGCCCGGCTGCTTGCTGATCGCCTTCATGACGACCTCGTCGAGGCCCGCAGGAATGCCGCGGCCGGGGCTCGCGACGGAGGGGGGTGGCGGAGTGTCGTGGATGATGTTGTCGAACGTCTCCTGGATGAACCGTCCGCGAAAGGGCTCCCGCAGCGCGGCGGCCTCGTAGAGCACGACACCGGTGCTGAAGATGTCCGAACGGTCGTCGACCGTCGCGCGGTTGACGTTCACCTGCTCGGGTGACATGTAGAGCGGCGTGCCGGGGCGGTCGCCCGCCATCGTGATCTCCTGGAGCGAGGACGACTCGCCCCGATCCATCGCCGGATGCCGGGGCTGGTCGTCGGACTGTCCCCACACCTTCGCCACGCCCCAGTCAAGCAGGATCACCTCGCCGAAATTCCCCACCCAGATGTTCTCGGGCTTCACGTCGCGATGGATGACGCCGCGGGCATGGGCGTACATCAGGGCGAGGGCGGCACCGGTCACGATTTCCACCCGCCGTCTCAGCGGAAACTCGGCAACGGTCTCCGGCACGTCGCGGGCGATGCGCTTGAGAATCTCGAAAAGGTTCTCGCCCGTGATCCGCTTCATGGTGAAGTAGAGCCCGACCGACTCGTCGCGGCCGATCTCGTAGACCGGCACCGTGTTGGGATGCTGCAGCTGGGCCGTCACCCGCGCCTCCCGCAGGAGCCGCCGGTTTTCCTTCGCGTCGTCCCGGCAGTCGGGAAGCAGGGATTTCATCACGACGGTGCGTCCCGTCATCTGGTCGAAGCACGTTCGCAGGACCGCCGAGCCGCCGCGGGCCATCTCGTGGAAACCCGTGTACTTGCCGATCCCCTGCGGCAGGGAGGCGGGCAGGTCGTAATCGGTGGCACTCAGAAATATCGGGCCTTGCACGCCCGCGGGCTGGGACATCGCACGCACCTCCGTCGGGCGCCGCCCGCGGCACTGACCTGCCACGGCGCGACGGCGGACCGTCGGCGGGCAGTGTAGCGGGGGCGGCATCCGGACGTTTCCGCCGGGTGACGTCAGAACTCCGCGTCGACGTCGGCCCCGTGCACCGCGATCTCGCGGGCCGACGCCGCAGCGTGCGGCGGTTCGGCGAGGCCGGAGAGCCGGACCAGGATCTCGCGGCCGGATCGCTTGTGCGCGGACAGGGCGCAGACCGCATCGGGCTCGAGCCAGACCAGGCCACTGCAGTCGAAGCACCAGCCGGTGTGCGTCGCGAGGGCGGTCGCGGCCTCCACGGAGAGCGTTTCCACGCTGTTCAGGTGGAGCGCATGACGACTGCGGGCCAGCGCTCGCGCGGCGGCGTCCGACAGGCGACGCACTCCGTTGAGACACAGGGCACCTTCATGATCGGCGAGATGGTCGGCCTCCTCGGCCGAAATCTCCGCGAGGCCGTTGAGGGAGAGCGTGCCGTGGTGCCGCGCGAGCGCCGCCGCCACGCCCGGCGCGAGATCCGCAAGTCCGTCGAGCTTGAGGGTGCATGACGAGCGCGCCAGGCCACCCGCGGTGACGGCGTCGAGCGCGGTGATCGCGTGAAACCGGAGCGCCTCGCGGGTGCCGGCGAGCGCGTTGGCGGTGGCCGCATCGATCGTCTCGAGCTTCACGAACTCGAGGATGCCGGTGCAGGTGCCGAGGTGGCTGGCAGCCTCGGGACCGAGCTCCTGCAGCACCGGCAGGACGACCGAAAACCGGTTGCCGGCGAGCGAGAAGGCCTGCTCGCTGTCGAGGGAGCGTCCATTCCAGACGAGGGCACGATCGCGATCCGAGATCGTCCCGCACAGTCCCGACGCGGCCACGACGTCCGCCGCCAGGCGATCGCAGCGGCACCGGATGGACGACACGACCGCGCGACCGATGTCGGCAGGGCGCAGGTGCCTCCCGGCGTCCGGACCCGCGGGGGCGGACGCCGGCGGTCGGTCCTCACCGAGGCAGCCGACCGCCAGCCCGAGCGCCCCACAGGCGATCCCGGCGAGGAGAGTCCCCGCGCCCACCGCGTTGTGCGCACCCGCAGCCGATCGACGCATGGAATGCATGGCCCCCGAGACGTCGCCCGAAGATACCTCCCCAACTGAGGGAGCAAATGCCGTGCCGGAGCGTTTCCCCACCGACGACGGGGCGCTGCGCCGCTGATTTCGCCTCTGCGGCCCCGCATCGACGCTCGCGATGCGTCGGTTCGTGCCGCGCGCGGGTGCAGGACCTGCTCGCGCCGAGCGCAGCGGCCAGGGTGGAGGGCATCCGGCTCCGGAGGCCGACACTCGCCGCCGGAGCCGGGCCTGACCGCGGCCGGGCCTGACTGCGGTCTGCCCTCACTGCGGTCTGCTACAACGGCGGAGCCACTGTGCCAGGAG
>JBJTBO010000391.1:0-8154 GCA_046091445.1 Planctomycetaceae bacterium
GCGCGCCCACGTCGGGCCAAGCTGCCGGGGCCATGGATGGCCCGGCAGCGCTCTCGTCAGAACACGTCGAGATGGAAGTGGTGGCCCTGGTGGTAGCGCCGCGACTGCGGGTACTCGTTGTGCCACTGCCGGTTGTAGACCGGTATCCGCATCTCCTGGGGATAGCGGTAGTAGAGATCGTTCGCCGACTGCATGTAGCCGTCGGCGTAGAAGTTCTGCGCGTACCAGACGTAGGGATAGTGGTAGAGCCGGTTCCAGTCGTGGGTGTTGTACGAATAGCCCCACTGATAGCCGTAGGCCTGCTGCCCCACGTGGGGCGCCTGGGCCCAGGCATCGACGGTGGTCAGCCAGACGGCGACGCCGACGGCGCCGACGGCGAAAAGGTGCCGCATCATGAAAGGTCCCCCCGGAAAGACGATCCCCGGAAGTCATCGGCAGCCGGCACGACCCGTCTTCACGGAAAAAAGTGACGCGACCCGAGGGGTTGGGCAGGCCGGCGGGGCCGCCGCCGACACCCGTGTCGGCATCGCAGACGGCGGCTCAGGCGGGCTGCGGCTTCTGCCCGGGCAGGCGTCCCTCGGCGAGTTCCCGGTCCCACTCCTCGATGAGGGGCCAGTGGGTCGCACAGGTGCCGAAGTCCGCGAGCGTGAGATACCCACGGAGGCGGTCGGTCGTGCGGCGGAGGAGACCGTCGTCCTTGCGGAAGATCGGCCCGTGGCTCGGCAGGAGCCACTGGACGTCACTCGCCGTGATGCGTTCGAGCGAGCGGATGAACTGCTGGATGTCGCTGCCGTGATGCGCGTCGATCGCGCCGACCGATCCGTCGCGGTAGATGTTGTCGCCCGAGAGCAGGAGGTCGTCGAGGCGGAACGCGAGCTGGCTGTCGGTGTGGCCGGGCGTGTGCCAGACCTCCAGGCGGCGGGAGCCGATCTCGATCACGTCGCCGTCGGCCACGGTGCGGTCGACCGTGACCGGCGGCATCTCGAGATGCACGTTCTGGGCGGCGATCTCGGCGAATGTCTTGACGCGGTCCCCCGACTCGAGCGCGTCGACGGCCTTGGGATGGGCGATCACGGGTGCCTTCAGGACCGCCTTCGCCCGCGCGAGGCCCTGGATGTGATCGACGTCCGCGTGCGTGGCGACGAGCCCCCGGCACTGGGAGAGCGGGAAATCGAGCTGACGGATCATCTCGACGATCTCGTCCACGCTCTCGTCGTAGCCGATGTCGACGAGCACCCAATCGCTGTCGTCGTAGACGAGGTACACGTTGCAGCCGATCCGCCACCCGGCCTGATGGTTCATCTCGATCACACCGGGAAAGACCGGACGCCGTGCCAGCATGGCGGAGAGCTCTGCTGAAGGGGAGGGGCTGGAAGGAGTGGGAGGACCGGCACGATTTGCCGGTCGGATGGGCGGAGGACACACTGTCTCGGACCCGGACAGCATCAGGACTGCCTCACGCATGATAGCACCGCCGTGGCGGGGCGGGCAGCGAGCGGTCCGGGGGGCGTCGCAGGCGCACGGGAGTCGGGTGGTGGCAACGCGAGATCGCCCGGTGAACGATCCAGCGGGCGCGTCGCCGGAGACCGTGACCGGCATGGCGGTGACGGTGCGCGCGCTGTGCGACGTGGTGGAGGCGATCGCGCCGCTCGGCGCGTCACTCGGCGCGCCGGCCGCGGAGGAGATGCCCTGGCACGGCGCGCTCTTCGGGACGCTCCAGGCACAGGCCGCCCGCGGGCCGCTCGTCGTGGCGGCGGTGTGCGGCGGCACGAACACGGGCAAGAGCCTCGTCGCCAACGCGCGCGTGGGCGCGGCCATGAGCCGTTCGGTGGCCGAGGCGGCCCGCACGCGGCACCCTGTCGCGAGCCTGCCCGCCGGGGTGGCCGCCACCGCGGATCTCGGCGCGCTCTTTCCCGGCTTCGTGCCGGTCGCGTGGCGCAGCGACGAGGATGCGCTCGACCCCGCCGCCGAGGATCGGATCATCTGGCGGGAGGACGGCTCCGGGCGGCAGCCTGCCCGGCTCGTCATCGTCGATACGCCCGACATCGACGGCACGCTGCGCGAGAACTGGCACCGCGCGGAACTGGTGCGCGACGCGGCGGACGTGATCGTGGCGGTGCTCACGCAGCAGAAATACAACGATGCCGCCGTCCGCGAGTTCTTCTCGCGGGCCGCGGCCGCGGGTCGGACGGTGCTCGTCGTGTTCAACATGATCGACTGGCCCGCCCAGCGGCCGCGGATCGGCGGGTGGCTCGCCACGTTCACGGCGGAGACCGGGGTCGTGCCACTGGCGGTGTACGCCGTCCCGCACGATCAGGCCGCGGCCGCCGCGGGCCGCGTCCCGTTCCACGCGCTTCCCGAGCTGACCGGGACGGCCGGCGGCGCCGACACGACACACGAACGGGATCCGGGCCCCGCCGAGCGGCTCGCGGGCTGCGATTTCGACCGCATCAAGCGGCGTGCCGTCGCGGGTGCATGGCAGGTCGTGCTCGACCGCCGGGACGGCATGGGAACGTGGCTCGACGCGATCGACCGCGCCGCCGGGGTCTGGCGCGAGACGGCCACATTCCTCGAGCGGGAGAGTCGCGTGCGGGTCGAGCTCCCGCCCGCACCGAGCGACATCGTGTGGAACGAGATCTGGTCGTGGCTCGAGCCCCGTCGCTCGCGCTTCGACCTCGCCGTGAGCCGACTCTACCGCGTCGCCGGCACCGGGGTCGCCTGGGCCGCGCGGCGGGTCGGGCTGGGTCGGTCCTCCACCGAGCGTCGCGAGGATTTCACCGCCCTCGAGATCGCGGCCCTCAAGCTGCCGCTCACCGACTTCGTCTCACGGCTCGAGGACGCCTGCCGTCACGACCCGCGCCTCGAGCAGCTGCTGGGCCCGCGGCTCGCGTCGGCCGATCGCGCCGCGTGGTACGCCGACCTCGAGCGGCGGCATCGGGCGCTTCCGCTGGTGTCGGAGGACTACCGCACGTTCGTGAAGGAGCAGCTCGATCGGTACTCCGAGGACAACCCGGGACTCGTCGGCTGGATCGTCACGGCCCTCAAAGCCGGCGCGGTGGCCCGGCCGGCGCTCACGGTGGGGCTCGGGCTCGCGGGCGCCGCGGTCGTGCCCGCAGCCGCGGCGACGGCCGGAGGTCTCACCACGCTCGTCTATCACGTCGGCGACGTCGTCGTCGGGACGGCGGCCACGCTCGCGGGCGAGGGCGCCCTCGGGCTCACGGCGGCGGGGCTCGCGCCGCTCGTCGAGCAGCTCTTCGTGGGCTGGTCCGCGGAACGCAGCCGGGTGCTCGCCGAGACGCTCCACGATGTGGTGCTCGGCGACCGGCTGGACGAGATCGACCGGCTGGCGACGGCTGCGAGCCGGCCGGAGCTCGCGCGCGCACGGCAGCTCCTCGACGCCGTCGCGGCGGAGGGCGCCTGACATGTCGGCCGATGCAGGAGAGCGCGCTTGGGACGGGGGTGGCGGGCTCGTCACGGGCGCCGACGCGCAGCCGGATTTCAGCGATTTCGACGACCTCGTCGCGGCCCTGGACCGCTGGAGCGGGTCGCTCCGTGGCTGGGGGCCGGCGGCGGCGATTCACGCCGAGTGGAGCCGAGTCGGTCCGCGGCTCGACCGTGCGCGTCGCGAGCTCGCGCGGGTGCTCGTCGTGGGTGTCATCGGTGGCACCGGCACCGGCAAGAGCACGCTCGTCAACGCGCTGGCGGGCGCCGAGGTCAGCGACGCGGGCGACGTCGCGCGGCCGACGACGACCGCCCCCGTCGTGGTGGCGGGCCCGGATGTCGACGTCTCGTGGCTGCCGCTCGACGCCCTGCGGGCTCGCGTCGTGCGCAGCGACGCGCCGGCCGTGGCCAACATCGTGCTCGTCGACTGCCCGGATCCGGACACGCAGCCGCGGGAGGATCGTCCGTCCACCGGCGCGCCGGAGCATCCCGTCGAGGAGCGCCCGCGGCCGAGCGCCGACAACCGGAATCGCGACCTGCTCGAGCAGGTGCTGCCGGCGTGCGACGTGCTGCTCGTCGTCGCCACCGCGCAGAAGTACAAATCCTGGATCGTCGCCCGCGAGGTGGCGGCGTTCGCGCCGGGCAGGCCGCTGTTCTTCGTGCAGACCCAGGCCTCGCGAGATGCCGACATTCGGGCCGACTGGCGGCGGGAACTCGAGTCGCAGGGCTTCCGCGTGCCGCGCATCTTCCGGCTGGACGGCGTCGAGGCCGGGCGCCGCGCCGCGGCGGGGCTCGCCCCCGAGCCCGGCTTCGCCGAGCTCGTCACCGCGATCGACGAGGAGCTCGCGGGACGCGCCGCACGGCGCGTGAGGCGCACCGGCGCGATCGATCTGGCCGCGTGGTTCGTGCGGGAGTCGCGAGACCGCCTCACGCCACTCGGGGAACCGCTTCGCGCGTTCGTCGAGGGCGTCACGACAGAGCGCACGCGCCTCGAGGGGCTGCTGGCGGCGGCCGTCGCTGGAAAGCTCCGCAGCCAGCGGCACGGCTGGCAGAGGCTCGTGGCGTCGGAGGTCGTCGAGCGGTGGCAGGGAGGACCGTTCGCGACGTTCGTGCACGCCGTCGACGGCGTGTCGTCGCTCTGGGGCAGGGCCCGCCTGGGGGGCGGACTCGTGGGACGCCTTCTCGCGGGTGGCCGCACCGACGCGAAGCCGGATGGATCACCCGGGTGGCAGGCCGTGGAGGAGATCGGCCTGTCGGAGTCGGAGGTGGAGCAGTCGCGGAGCATTCTCGCCGGCCTCGCGGCCCGCGCACGCATCGGCGAACCACTCATCGGACGCGTGCGGCTCGACGACTCCCAGGTGCAGTCGCTCGCCGCCACGCTGCTCGATCGGGCGGGTCGCTGGCTGGGGACGGGTGTCGAGCGGATGGTGGACGACCGGCGCGGTCGCCTCGGCGGCGCCGCCGTTCACTGGACGTTCGAGGTGCTCTTTGCGTCGCTGCTCGTCGCGGTCCTCGCGCGTGCCGGCTGGGGATTCTTCTACGGGCACCTGTGGCTCGGACGGCCGGCCGAGGGCGCCGGCTTCCTGCAGCAGGCGTTCGTCTGGCTCCTGCTCTGGGGGCTCGCGCTGCGGTGGGCGGTGTTCCGTCTCGTGCGCCTCGGGCTGGAGCGCGACATCGCGGGGCTCGTGGGGGGCGTGCCTGCCGCCCGACTCGTCGATCCGCTGCTCGCCGATTACAGTGAGGCCGGTCGACGGGTGACGGACTACCTCGCGGAGGGGCGTCGCCTCGACCAGACGACCACGCGGCTCGCGGAGAGGCTCGACGAGCCGACGGCGGCGCTCGGGCGTCTCCGTCCGCCGACGTCGGGGACGGCGCCGTGAGGCGGACCCGGATCGGTCGCGCGGAGGGGTTCGTGCGTTCGGCGCAGTGCGTGCTGACTGTCCGTGGACAAAGCCTTCCATGGCCTTTGTCCACGTGGCCGACGGGTGGAAACGCCGAGGGTTTCCACAATCGGCACTCCTCACATCCTGCTCGGGCAGACTTGTTCCACAGTCTGCTGACGGTCGGCGTCATGGTGATCTCCGCCACGACCGGGGCGTGGGCCCGCGAGCTCGACGCGGTGCGGGCGCGTGGCGAGCTCGTCTGGGCGGCCGATCAGGAGGGGGGCGGTCCGCACGTCTTCCTCGATCCGGCGCAGCCGGGGCTGGTCAAGGGGTTCGAGGTGGAGTTCGCGGAGCTGCTCGCGCAGGAGCTCGGGGTGCGGGCCCGGTTCCAGCAGGGGCAGTGGGATCGCCTGCCCCTGCTCCTCGAGACCTCGGCGGACTGCGTCATCAATGGCTACGAGCTGCTGCCGGAACGCCAGCGCGACTATCTCTGCTCGCGCCCCTACTTCGCGTACGCGCTGCAGCTGGTCGGTCGGCGGGGCGAGGCGCCTGCCGCGTTCGCGGACCTCCAGCTGCCGGGGCCCGCGGGCGACTGGCGGGTGGGTGTCCTCAGTGGCTCGGCCGCCGAGGTCGTGCTGCGGTCCCGTGCCGACCTCGCCGTCGAGGTGATCGGCTACGAGGGGACGACCGATTCATTGCAACAGCTCGAGACCCGCGTGCTCGACGCGGTGGTGATGGATGACTGCATCTTCGCGTTCTACGCGGATCGATTCGCCCACCTGCGGGCCGTCGATCGGCCGTTCGCCGGTGGTGTCTACACGGTGCTCACGTCCCGGGGCACGCCACAGCTCGCGGCCGCGATCGATGCCGCGATCGGACGGCTCATCGCCGACGGCCGGCTGAAAACGCTCTACGATCGCTGGGACCTCGCCGGGCGGCAGCAGATGCTCCTGTTGCGCGACGCCGCGGAGGTCCCGGCGGCACGCCGCGCGGGCTTCATGGAGCTTGTCCGGCAGACCGCCCCGCTCCTCGCGCGATCGGCCGGCATGACCGCGTTCCTCTCCTGCGCGTCGTTCCCGCTGGCCGTCGCGATCGGGCTCGCCGTGGCGGTCGGGCGGCAGTACGGCCCCGCGGCGCTGCGCCCGCTGTTGTCGGGATACGTCGAGATTCTGCGGGGCACCCCCCTCATGCTCCAGCTCTACGCGATCTTTTTCCTGCTGCCGCAGGTGGGGCTCGCGCTGCCGGCGCTCGTGGCGGCGATCCTCGGCCTGGCGCTCAACTATTCGGCGTACGAGTCGGAGATCTACCGGGCGGGTCTCAAGGCGGTGCCCCCCGGGCAGTTCGAGGCGGCGCTGTCGCTCGGCCTCTCCCGCTGGCAGGCGCTGCGGCACGTGATCGTGCCGCAGGCGATGCGGATCGTCATGCCGCCGGTCACGAGCGACTTCATCGCCCTCTTCAAGGACACGAGCGTCTGCTCGGTGATCACCGTCGTCGAGCTCAGGTAGCGCTACAGCGTGTTCGCGCTCTCGACCGGACGCATCGTGGAGCTCGCGCTCGTCACCGCGCTCTTGTACCTGGCGATGAGCTGGCCGCTGGCGACGCTCTCACGCTGGTTCGAACGCCGCCTCGAGCGGCCGGCGGGTGCGACCGGTTGAGGGATGCCGCCGGCGCGTGCCGGTGGGCCGTCGCGGGAGGCTCGGCGGACGGATCGGAAACGCAGCGCATGATCGCGGTCAGCGGAGTCTCGAAGTCGTGGCCCAGCGGCCCCGCGCTCGACGGCGTGAGCCTCACCTGCACCGAGGGCGAGGTGCTCGCGATCGTGGGACCGTCGGGCAGCGGCAAGAGCACGCTCCTGCGCTGCCTCAACGGCCTCGAGACGTTCGATCAGGGCAGCGTGACGATCGCGGGCCACCGCCTCGATCCCGGTCCCAACGTCTCCTCCGCGCTCGAGGCGCTGCGGCGGGACGTCGGCATGGTGTTCCAGCAGTTCCACCTCTTTCCCCACCTCTCGGTCCTCGACAACGTCGTGCTCGCGCCCCGGCTGGTGCGACGGACGCCCCGCGCCGAGGCCCACGCCCGGGGACGCGTGCTGCTCGACCGGGTGGGCCTTGGCGCGTTCGCGACGGCACGGCCCGCCCGGCTCTCCGGCGGCCAGCAGCAGCGGGGCGCGAGCGGCCGGGCGCTCGCGATGGAGCCGCGCGTCATCCTCTTCGACGAGCCCACCAGCGCGCTCGACCCGTCGATGACGGCGGAGGTGCTCGAGGTGATCGTCGATCTCGCGCGGTCGGGGCAGACGATGGTCGTCGTCACCCACGACCATGCCTTCGCGCGGCGGGCGGCGAACTCCGTGGTGGAGCTCGCGGGCGGACGGATCGTGCGGCACGGGCGGCCCGACGAGGTGCTCGGCCCCCGCACGGTGCGGGAATAAAAAAACTCCGCCCGGGAGTTTCCTCCCGGGCGGAGCTCACTGGCCGAAGTCGGGCAACAGATCTCCGTTCGACCTATCGACCCGTCATCACTTGACCGCGATCGTGCGGCTCACCGCCACGACCTTGCTCTGCGTCTTGGTCGACGCGGAGCAGTTCGGGCTGGCCGCACAGGCCGGCTCCGCACCGCAGCCGGGCTCGCAACCAGCCGAGCAGTCCGGCTCGCTGTCGCAGCAGCTCGTGCAGCTCGAGCGGCACTTCTTCGCGGCGTGGATCGCCTTGAGGAGGTCCCGGATCGGGGTGCACTTCTTCCGCACGCCGCAGCAGCCGGCGTCAGCCGCACAGCCCGGCTCGCAGCAGGCGGTGCCAGCGTCGCAGGCGGGCTCCGCACAGCCGTTGCCAGC
>JBJTBO010000392.1:0-3686 GCA_046091445.1 Planctomycetaceae bacterium
GTGCTCGGGGCGGCATAGTACCCCTTCGCGAACCGGCGGTAGGCGAGCACCAACTCCGCGACCGTGATCGCGTCGTGAGCCGTCACCCGCGGCGCGCCGCCGCTGGCCAGCCACTCGCCCACGAGCCGCTGGTATTCCGCCTGCGCGCGCCTCGAGCCCCACGGGCCGCAGTAGTGATCCCGGCCAGCGATCGTCACAACGGCTTGTTGTGACGGCTTGTGGAGCCGGAGAGAGGGAATCCTGGTCGCCATCACGCGGTCCTCCTTTGGGTCGAATCCGGTAGTTACCGGATTTCTGCCAATCGGAAGCCGCACGACCCGACGCCGGATCGGTGAACGGAAAGCCGTTCTCAGCTTGCTCTTACAAATCAGTGGACAGGGCCGGAATCGAACCGGCGACACACGGATTTTCAGTCCGTTGCTCTACCAACTGAGCTACCTGTCCAAAGCGGGCTTTCACCCGCTCTTGCACGCCCCTGTCCTAGAATCCTGTGGTCACTCTGTCAACGAAGAAGGCATTTGGCCCTTGGCACGCCGGGGCCGGGTGCCCGCACGTCGTGATCATTCCGGGCGCCGCTCGCCGAGACGCATCACGACCTGCAGGGCGACCATCAGGAGGAAGGCTGCCAGCCCGAAGTGCACCGGTGTCAAGGTGCCGAACACCGCGTCGAACCGCGCCGGTGCGGCGCTCCGAACCACCGCGAGCACGGCGGAAAAGCCGATCCCCGCCGCGATCGCCGGGAGAAGCATGCCGACGGCCGACCGCAGGACGCCGCCGGACCCATCGGCGACCTCACCGGTCGACACGACCGGAGTCTCCACGTTGAACTCGACCTCCCTCCGCGCCAACGGACCTCGAGGAAGACGAAACTCGAATCGCGGCAGCCAGCGGCGAACGCGCACCGCCGGCGCCGTTCCCTGCCGCGGGAGCGGGATCGGCTTCGCCGGCGCCCAACGGCGGAGCCGGCGCACGACCTCGTGCGCCGAG
This sequence comes from Planctomycetaceae bacterium, assembly GCA_046091445.1. GTDB lineage: Bacteria > Planctomycetota > Planctomycetia > Pirellulales > UBA1268 > QWPN01. The sequence goes on from JBJTBO010000392.1 coordinate 988, forward strand.
TCGATGCGGTCCGCCGGATCCTTCTCCATCATGTGCTCGATGAGCAGACAGAAGGCCTCGCCGGCGCGTGGGCCGAGCGAGCGCAGCGGCACCGGGGCCTCCGAGGGATGCCGCTGGATCTTTTCGCGCCGCGAGCCGTCGGGAAACGGCACGCGTCCGGTCAGCGCGAAGTACATGCTGCAGCCGAGCCCGTAGATGTCCGCGCTCGGGCCGACGTCGTCCGGTTGGCGGATCTGCTCCGGGGCGATGTAGTCCATCGTCCCGACGACGCGGCCGAGACGCACCGCCTCGGCCTCGAGCGTCGAGCCCGCGAGGCCCATGTCGAGCACCTTCGCCCGTCCGTCAACCATCACGAGGATGTTGCCCGGCTTGACATCCCGATGCACGAGCCCCTGCTCGTGGGCGTAGGCCAGCCCTGTGGCCACCTGGGTGAAGACCGATGCCGTCTCCTGTTCGTCGAGCGGGCCGGCCTGACGCACGAGCTGACGCAGATTGAGTCCCGGCACGAGTTCCGTGACGAGATAGTTGACCTGCTTCTCGTAGCCGGCATCGAAGGCCCGCACGAGGTTCGGGTGGTCGAGGCGGCCGAGGATCCGCATCTCGCGGCGGAAGGCGGCCTCCGACTCCGGTGTCCATTTCGACCGCGGCAGCACCTTCACGGCCACGAGCCGGCCCATGAGCTCGTGCTCCGCCTTGAACACCTGCCCCATGCCCCCCTTCCCCAGCTCGTCGAGGAAGACGTACGCGCCCAGCCGAAAGACGGTGCGGCCCGCGAGCAGTTCACGGGCCTGATACCGGGTGAGCGCCCCCTGCTCGACGAGGCTGTCGGCCAAGGCCACATCCCAGGCGTCCGGGCGGGACTCGTTGAGCCCGGCCTTCGCACGGATCACCGTCTCGGCCGCCTCGAGCTGCTGCAGCGAGAAGAGGCTGTTGGCGAGGGCCACCTCCCAAAACCGCGGCCTGCGAGCGTCGGATTCCGGTGACGAACGCGCGGAGGAGCCCATGATCATCGCAGTGTACCACCGGGGGCACGGACTCGCCCGGTGGGAGGGTGTTCTGCGTTCCGCGGCCGAAGCAGTCGCTCACGGGGCCCGGCCGTCTTCCAGGAGAGTGGCGTAGCGATCGCTCCACGCGGCGGGCCAGGCCGCGGTGAAGGTGCGTCGCGTCCCGTCACCGGGATGGTCGAAGGCGATCGTGCGGGCATGCAAGGCGATGCCGGTCCCACAGGGCAGTCGCGCGCCGTACAGGCGGTCGCCGACGATCGGACAGCCTCTCGACGCGAGCTGGACTCGAAGCTGGTGTCGACGCCCCGTCGTCGGCACCAGCTCGACGAGCGAGACCTCGCCGACCCGACGCACGACGCGGGCTCGTGCGTGTGCGGACTGGGCCTGGGGCACAAAGGCCGGCTGCGGTGATCGCCGCGAGGCGCGGGGCCGTCGACGAGAGCCGATCGCCGGCCCGCCCAGCGCGGATCGTGACTCGCCCGGGGTGCGGACGATCGTGTCACTCCACTCCTGCCAGGCGCCGAGCGGCGCGGGAAACCGCCCTTCGACGATCGCCGCATAGGTCTTGTCGACACGACGGCCACGGAACTGTCGAGCGAGTTCGGCCGCAGCGTCCGGCGACCTGGCGACGACGAGCACGCCCGAGACAGGCGCGTCGAGGCGGCTCACGATTCCGACGAATGCACCGCTCCCCCAGCGTTGCCGCAGCAGCGCATGGACGCTCGGCACACCCGCAGGCACATTCGCGGTCGCCAGTCCGGCCGGCTTGACGACGACGACCAGACGGTCATCCTCGAACAGGATCGGGATCGGGCCGGCACCCGTGACGGCGTCCGAGGGGCCTGATGGTCGTGGCATCGGTACGTGGCGGAGGGATGGCCGTGAACGCAGGGAACCCCCGCGACATCGTACTTGCCAGTCGCTCGCCCCGTCGGCTCGCGCTGGCCCGTGAACAGGGCTGGCACGTCGAGGTGGTGCCCCCCGACGAGTCGGTCGAACGCGACGCCCCGGCCCGCCGGTCGGATGAATCGGTGGCCGCGTACGCCGAACGTCTGGCGTGTCTCAAGGCAGCCGCCGTCGCGCCACGGTGTCGTGCAGGCACGATCGTCGCCTGCGACACGCTGGCGGAACTCGAGGGAGACGCCCTCGGCCAACCGGTCGATCGCGACCATGCCCGCAGAATCCTCGAGCGTTTGTCCGGGCGGCGGCACCGCGTCGTCTCGGGCGTCTGCATCTGGCAGCGACCGGAACTGGAGCCCGTGACGGGACGAGCCGAAAGCGTGCTCGAGATGGCCTCCCTCTCCGAGGAACTGCTCGAGTGGTACCTCGACAGCGGACTCTGGGTCGGCAAGGCCGGCGCCTGCGGTTTTCAGGACGATCGCCTCCCCCTGCACCTCGTATCGGGCAGCGCGTCGAACGTGGTCGGACTGCCTCTCGAACTCCTGACGGAGATGCTCGGCGCGATCGACCGAACGCTCGCGGGACGACGGACCGGCAGGAGCCCGGACGCGGCGCGCATGGCGGACTGAACGCGCGTGACCCGCTGACGTCCGCGCATGAAACCGGCCCGCACGACACATGGCCGTGCGGGCCGGCTGAAGAAAATTCCGGCGATACCTACTCTCGCGCTTTGGGCACTACCATCGGCTCTGGAAGCTTAACTACCGTGTTCGGGATGGGAACGGGTGTGACCTT
>JBJTBO010000393.1:0-10027 GCA_046091445.1 Planctomycetaceae bacterium
GACACCGTCCAGTTCGTGAAGAAGGACGGCTCCCTGGTCGGAGACACGTTCGACCGCGAGACGTCGAAGGCGCTGGCCTCGGCACGGGACATCTTCGGCAAGGCGCTCCGGCTGCGCGCGACGGACCTCCACCTCGCGCCGAAGCCGGGGGCGGTGCTGGCGATCCGCTGCCGCATCGACGGCATGATGCAGAACGTCGCGAGCGTCGAGGGTCAGGCGGCGCGGGCCCTCGTGTCGGCCGTGAAGGTGCTCGCCGACATGGACATCGCCGAGCGCCGCCGCCCCCAGGACGGCACGTTCGCGGTGCTCGCGGACGGCAAGAAGTTCGAGGTGCGGGCCGCCTCGGGCCCCACGAGTTTCGGTGAGAAGATGGCGCTGCGGCTGCTGGACGCCGGCGGCGAACTCGTGAAGAGCGGGCTCAAGTCGCTCGGCATGTCGAAGGCACTCGTCACGCAGCTCGAGTCGGTCATCCACCAGCCGCACGGCATGCTCATCGTCTGCGGCCCCACCGGGTCGGGCAAGACGACGACGCTCTACGCCGCGCTCGGCGAGATCGACGTGCTCTCCCGCAATATCGTGACGATCGAGGACCCGATCGAATACCGCCTCGACAACATCTCGCAGACGGCGGTGAACAACCAGGCCGACCTGACCTTCGCGAAGATCCTGCGTTCCGTGCTGCGTCAGGACCCCGACGTGATCCTCGTCGGCGAGATTCGCGACCAGGAGACGGCCGAGATCGCGATGCAGGCGGCGCTGACCGGGCACTTCGTCTTCACGACGCTCCACGCCAACGACACCGCGACCACCGTGACACGACTGCTCGACATCGGCATCGAGGTGTCGCTCATCCAGTCGGCGGTCACGGCCGTGCTCGCCCAACGGCTCGTGCGGGTGCTCTGCCCGAAGTGCAAGGAGGCGTATCCTGCACCGGAGGATTTCCGCAAGAAGCTGGGCGTGCCACCCGACAAGGAACTGATGATCTACCGTGAGAAGGGCTGCGCGGCCTGCCTCAACACGGGCTTCCGCGGTCGCTCGGGCGTGCACGAACTGCTCATCTTCAACGACGACATCAAGGAGCTGCTCGTGGGTCATCCCTCCGTGCAGGCCATCCGTGCAGCCGGTCGGCGGCATGGCATGCGGACGCTGCAGGAGGGTGGGCTCGCGAAGGTGCTCCAGGGCGTGACGAGCCTGAGCGAAGTCGCCCGGATGACGAAATGAGTCGCGGGGCGGCCGCGGCGGGGCTCGGCGGGTGACCGGGCGGCGTGTCGGGTCGGTGCCGCGCTGCGGCGGGCAATCGGGTTCGGAGCGAGGGTGCGGATGATTCAGGCAGGAGTCATGCAGCCGGTCGGCGACCTGCTCGTCATCGCGTTGGCGTTGGGTCTGGCCGCGTTCGGGTACCGCCACGGTCTCTTCCTCGCGACGCTCTCGGGCCTGGCCGTGCTCGTGTCGCTCGTCGTCGCGCTCGCGGTTTCCGGGGTGCTCGCGGAACTGGTCGTGTCGCTCGGCTGTCCCGAACCCTACGCCGTGGCGACGGTCTTCGGCCTGGTCTTCGGTGGCTGTCTCGTCGGAGCGCGCCTGCTGGTCGGCGCCACCGTGCCGGAAAACGCCGTGCGACTCCCTCCGCTTTTCGACGCCGGCGGAGGCCTCCTCGTGGGGAGCGTCGCCGGGTTGGCGGCGGCGGGTGGCGGGCTCATCGGACTCTCGACCATCCCCCGGCCGGCCGATTACCACATCGATGGCAAGGCTCTGCGGTTCGACTGTGGGCGGATGATGCTCGACACGTACGCCGCCTGCCTGGGAGCGGACCCGGCGCGACGCCAGGACCTCGTGCGGCAGTACCACGAGCATGCCTGGACGGGCATCGCGAGCGGTCCGACGGCGGGCGGGGCGGCGCCGACGGTGCCGGCAGGCCAGGCGCCGATCATCGTGACAAAGGACGAGATCAGGCTTCCGGCCGACCTGGCCGACGGTGGCACGCTGCACCAGGTGACAACCATCCGACAAGGCGACGCGATCACCTTCGCGCTCAGGCCGTCGGGTAACCAGGAGAACGAGTTCACGCTGCTCGCGATCGACGCCGCGACGGGCGACATCACGGTCCCGGACGTCGCCAAACTGCGTCAGGCTGGCGGCAGTCTCGAGATCACCCTCACCGCCACGGATGCCGCCGGACTCTCGGACGAGAAGACCGTGACGATCCTGCTCGCGCCCTGACCGGCCATCCCGACCTGCGGCGTCATCCGATCGATGAAGCAGGGGACGAAGCGATCGCCGTTCATCGGCCGCGTGCCGACGCCCGCCGCTCGATCGCGCGCACCAGGGCCGCCCCCATGTCGGCCGGACTCTCCGCGATCTCGATGCCCGCGTCGGCGAGCGCCGTGAGCTTCGCGGCTGCGGTGCCCTTCCCGCCGGAGATGATGGCCCCCGCGTGCCCCATCCGTTTCCCCGGGGGTGCCGTGCGGCCGGCGATGAACGCGGCCACGGGCTTCGTGACGTGCTGCCGGACGTAGTCGGCCGCCTCCTCCTCGGCGCTGCCGCCGATCTCGCCCATCATCAGGATCGCGTGCGTGTCGGGGTCGGCCTCGAAGAGCGCGAGGATGTCGATGAACGACGATCCGACGAGCGGATCGCCTCCGAGGCCCACGCAGCTGCTCTGCCCACGGCCGAGCTGCGTCAGCTGCCAGACGGCCTCGTAGGTGAGCGTGCCCGAGCGACTCATGACGCCGACGTGCCCCGGCGCGTGGATGTAGCCGGGCATGATCCCGATCTTGCATTCCGCCGGCGTGATCACACCCGGGCAGTTGGGGCCGATGAGCCGTGAACCGGAATCCCGCACGACGGGCAGCACCCGCGCCATGTCGATCACCGGGATGCCCTCCGTGATCGCCACGACGAGTTCGATGCCGGCACCGACCGCCTCGAGGATCGCGTCGGCGGCGAAGGCCGGGGGCACGAAGATCATCGTGGCGTTCGCCCCGGTCGCGTCACGGGCCTCCGCCACGGTGTTGAAGACCGGCAGTCCGGCGACCGTCTCGCCTCCCTTGCCCGGCGTCACGCCCCCCACCATGCGTGTGCCGTAGTCGAGGCAGCCCCGCGTGTGAAACTCCCCGACCTTGCCGGTGATGCCCTGGCAGATGACGCGCGTGTCGCGGTCGACGAGGATGCTCATGATTCGAGATGCCGAAGGCGGAGAGTCGGGAGCCGGTGGTGGGGAGGAAGGGTCATACGGCGGAACGCGCGGCGGCGACGACCTTTTTGGCCGCGTCGGTCAGGCCGTCGGCGGTGATGATCGCGGTGCCGCTCTCGGCGAGGATCCCCTTGCCCTCGGCCACCTCCGTGCCCTCCAGCCGCACCACGAGCGGCACGGTGAACCCGACCGTCTTCGAGGCCTCGACGAGCGCGGTCGCGATCGTCGTGCAGCGCATGATGCCGCCGAAGATGTTGACGAGGATCGCCTTCACGTTCGGGTCGGAGAGGATGATGCGGAAGGCCTCGGTCACCTGGCCCACGTCGGCGCCGCCGCCCACGTCGAGGAAGTTGGCCGGCTCGCCGCCATGCAGCTTCACGAGGTCCATCGTGCTCATCGCAAGGCCGGCGCCGTTGACGAGGCAGCCGATCGTGCCGTCGAGCTTGACGTAGGAGAGGCCGGCGGCGGCCGCGCGGATCTCCGCAGGCTCCTCCTCCGCCTCGTCGCGCAGCGCCGCGATCTCCTTGTGGCGGAAGAGCGCGTTGTCGTCGAAGGTCATCTTCGCGTCGAGCGCGACGAGCGTGCCCTCGCCGGTGAGGACGAGCGGGTTGATCTCGAGGAGCGACGCGTCGAGATCGACGAAGGCGGCACAGAGCCGACGGAAGAACGACTCGGCATGCCGCCAGCTCGCCGTCGGCAGGTCGAGCTTCGACGCCAGCAGCCGTGCCTGCCAGCCGGCGAGGCCGCGGTCGGGGTCGAACGGCTCGGAGAGGATGAGGTCGGGTGTCCGCTCCGCAACCTCCTCGATGTTGACTCCGCCGGCCGTGCTCGCGATGAGCACCGGGGAGCCGACACGGCGATCGACGAGCACGGCGCAGTAGAGCTCGCGCTGGATCGCACAGCCGCTCTCCACGAACACCTGCCGCACGAGCTGGCCCGCCGGCCCGGTCTGGATCGTGACGAGCGTCCCGCCGAGCAGGGCGGCCGCGAGGCGCCGCGCGTCATCAGCGCTGCGGGCGAGTTCGACGCCGCGCTGTCCCGATCCCTTCACCTGTCCCTTGCCACGTCCGCCCGCGTGAATCTGTGCCTTGACGGCGCAGAGGGGCGTGCCGAGCGCCGTGAAGGCGGCGGCGGCCTCGTCGGCCGTGCGCGCCACCCGCCCCGCGAGCACCGGGACGCCGGCGGCCCGCAGCAGATCCTTCGCTTGGTATTCGTGAATCTTCATGACGGACCCGGCACTGGGCGGCAGGCGGCCGGGACGATGCCGGGCGTCGAGGGAGGGAGTCGTCGCCGCAAATATCCCACGAATCCGTCCGGCCGCAAGCCGGCCACCCCCACGTCCTACTCCATGGTCGCGGGCGACCGCCGCTCCCGCTCCATGCGGCGGCGCCAGTAGGGCACCGTGCAGAGAAGGAGGCGGCCCGTGCCCTCGTAGCTGTAGGAGAGTCGCTGTCCCGAGAGCCAGTGGCTCCAGAGGGATCGTGCCGGACGCCGCATCCGGAGCGTGATGCCCGCCGTGTGCGCCACGACGAACGGTCCGTCGGTCACGAGCCGATCGTTCTCGAGCGTGATCTCCTCGACCGGGCCGTCCACCGCCAGCACCACCTGCCCGTCACCGACGAGCGCCGTCTTGTACCAGAGGAGTCCCTCGCCGGCCCACAACGCGGTGAGCACGCGCTCCCGGTGGATTTTCAGCTGCACCTCGCCGTCGCTCGCCCAGAAGCAGTGGGTGTCGAGGATCCACCGGTCACCGTTCCGGATGGGGAACGAGTGGTAGCCGCCGAGCGTCGAGTCGAGGTACACCGTGCCCGTCCCGACGTAACGCGGCCGGAGCACCGACTCATCCGAGAAGAGCGACACCCACATGCCGCGCAGCGACGGCAGCGGCACGTCCATCTTCACGCTCCCCACCATGTGGTTGAGCGCGCCCCGTTCGGTGCGGCAGTCGTCGTCGTCGAGGTCGACGCGAATCCACCGCATCCCCTCGCTCTGCTCCACCTCAAACGTCGCCATCGATCCTCACCTCGGGACCCTGCTCGATCCCGCCCTTCGTCCAGTCGCACTTCCAGCCGGGGAACGCCGACTGCGGATACGGGTCGGGCTCGATGGTGGCGGCGGACTCATGGACGATGTCGAACTGCCGGTCGGGGCGGATGCGTCCGAGACGAAACCGCTTCACCGCGTGCTGCGTCTTCGGATCGATGCGGAACGGCCCGCCGGGCCCGGGCACCTCGATGCCGGCGGAGAGCGCCTGACGCACGGCGGCGGTGTCGAGGGATCCGGCCCGCTCCACGGCCGCCTTCCACGCATGCACGAGGGTCGAGGCGGCCTCCATCGGGTCGCTCGTGACGCGGTCGTAGCCGAACTCGCGGCGGAAGCGGCCCACCCAGTCGCGGTTCGGGTCGGTGGCGACGCTCTGGAAGTAGCTCGATGCGGCGTAGTGTCCGGCGACCTCCCGGGGCGCGAGATGGCGCAATTCGTCCTCGCCGATGCTCGTGCTGATGACCGGCACCTTCTCCGGGTCGATCCCGGCGGCGGCGAATTCCTCGAAGAGCGCGACGTTGCTGTCGCCATTGACGGTGGACAGCACCGCGTCCGCGCGCGACGCGCCGATCATCTCGACGACGCCGCGAAACTGCCGGTGCCCGAGCGGGAAGTACGCCTCCCCCACCGGCTCGATGCCACGGGCGGCCAGATGCTTCTTGACGACGAAGTTGGCCGTGCGCGGAAAGATGTAGTCGGAGCCGACGAGGAAGATCCGGCGCCGCGGGCCGCCCGCCGACGAGAGCAGCCAGTCCACGGCCGGCAGGATCTGCTGGTTGGGCACGGAGCCGCCGTAGACGCAGTGGGACGCGCTCTCGTTGCCCTCGTACTGAACGGGATAAAAGAGCAGGCGGTCGAATTCGGTGCACACGGGAATGACCGCCTTGCGGCTCGTGCTCGTCCAGCAGCCAAAGAGGGCCGCGACGCCATCCTCCTCGCAGAGGTGCCGGGCCCGCTTCGGGAAGAGGTCCGCCGAACGCGACTTGGGGTCGGGGCAGCGAAACTCGAGCGGCCGCCCCAGCACGCCGCCGGCCGCGTTGATCTCCTCGATCGCGAGGATCTCGGCATCACGCACCGACGTCTCGCTGATCGCGAGCGTGCCGGTCTGCGAGTGGAGCAGGCCGAGCATGATCGGCCGCGCACGGGCCGGGAGGCCGAGCGAGCAGCCGGTGAAGAGGGCCGGCGCGAGGGTGCGGGCCGCGGCCAGCGTGGCGGCTGCGCCAGCCCCGAGGCTGCGCCGGCGGGTGACGCGCGATTGGCTCTCGCGGGAGCGGATGGCGGGCACTGCGGGCTTCATTCCTCGTTCATCCGCTGAAAGATCGATTCGAAGGCTTCGGGCGAGATGCTCACGTCTCCACGGAATGGCTGGTTCATGTCGAAGATCAAAAACATCATGAGCCCGAGGTAGGCCGCGAGGATGCCGCCGAGGACCAGCTGCGTGACGAACCGCATCTCGAAGAGCCAGCAGATCGCGAGCGTGAGGATCGCCCCGAGAAACATGACGTACCACATCGACGCCGGCAGGCCGGAGGTGACGGAGAAGAGCCGCGTCCGCCGCGCCTCGAGGAAGTGGTTGAACTGCCGCAGGGCCTCGGCGTGGAGGATCTCCTCCGCGGGCGTGCCAGGCTGGAAGTCGAGCAGCTCCTCGTGGAAGGCATCGACCCGGATCGTGCCCTCCTGGGGGATGATCCCGCGCCGCTGGAGCGGCCACGCATAGCGGATCACGTAGCGGGTGTAGTCGCGGAGCAGCCAGCGCAGGTTCTGGCCGTAGGGATCGGGGTATCGCGAGACGTCCTCGTAGAGCGCCGACAGGGCCGCGGCCTCGCGGGTCACGCTCGCGTCGGCGTCGGCGACGTTCTGGTAGGCCGTGACGGCGATGAGGCCGAGCAGGAGGCCGTAGAAGACGCCGAAGCACGAGAGGACGTACCCGATGATGTCGTTGGCGCCGGCGTTGTACTTGACGAACTGCCGGAGGATCGGCCGGAGGAAGACGCACCCGACCCAGTAGAAGCCGACGAACGACGCCACGAACAATATCGCCAGGCGATGCGTGGGGATGTCGTAGAGCCAGAACCAGTCGTGGGGCAGGAGCGAGAGCGACGGGGCGTCCACGGCGATGCGAGCGGGGTGAGGCGGACCCGCGGACGTCCACCGCGGCGGCGCGGATGGTAGCACCGCTTCGGGCCTACTGCACGTTCTCGCCCTCGAGGGCGTAGATCGCCAGGTGGTTCCCGTCGGGTCCCCGCAGTTCGGCCACCCGGAACGTCCCGGCCACGGCCACGGGGCGGATCGAGAAGTCGGCCGTACGGCCCGGCTGCATGCGGACCACGATGCAGTCGTGGAGTGCCGCCCCGGGGCCGAAGCAGCACTCCTGGTTGTCGCGCACGAGCACGAACTGCGTGAGGCCGGACTGCTGGAAGCTCGGGAGGATGTAGCCCCGGATGCGGACGCGGCGGCCGTCGAGACCGGTGACCCGTTCGGTCAGCACCTCACGCCGGAACGGGGCTCCCTTCGCCAGGTCGAGCTTGATGTCGTCGAACGTGATCTCGGCGGGACCGGCACCGGGACTCGGCCTGGCGACGGGCGCCGCGACGGGCACGGATTCGTCCGCCGCGGTCGCGGCGGATCGCGATGGCGGCGTCTCGGTGGGCCCGACCGACCCGCAGCCGACGAGCAGCGCGGCGGCCATCGGCAGGCACCACGCGAGGACGCCCCGCGGCGCCGTCCCATCCGTGCCGCGGCTGCTCGGTCGCGACGGCGCATCCATGGGTACCTCCCCGCGCTCCGCGCGGGATCGGGGCGTGAAGGGCGGGTGCCGGCTCACCGCAGACTGGCGTCGTCGAGGTGGTAGAGCACGCCTCCGTCGGCCGTCCCGGTGGGTTCGACGCGAAATCGCCCGGCCAGCTTGCGGAGCCTGGGTGAATAGTCGATGCCGCGCGGATTGCTCACGTTGACGAGCACGCGGTCGGTGATCTTCGGATTGCCGCCGAAGCAGCAGTCGCCCTGATCGCGCACGAGCAGGAACTGCGCGATGCCGCGCTGCTTCGTGCCGGGGTACATGTAGCCCTTGATGAGCACGTCGCGGCCGTGGAACGGCACCGCCGACTCGGGAACCGCCGTGGCCGGTTCACCCGGGGCCGGCTGAAGCTCGGCGTAGCCGAGCCGCTCGTGGCCCGGTGGCAGCTCCGTGGCGTAGACGACCGAGAGCCACGCGGTCGCGCCTGTGAGGCAGAGGAGCGAGACGACCCCCGCCCCGATCGCGAGCGCCCGGCCGGTCAGTGCGGTCGGGCGTTTGGCGACGTCGACGAGGGCCACGACCGCGAGCCCCAGTCCCAGGAGCGGGACGGCGAGCATCCACCAGTCGATGAAGGCGAGCGGTGCGAGGACGGCGAAGGCCATCGCCGCCACGGCCGTGCCGGAGAGCGCGCGATACTCCTCCGTCTCGGGCGAGGAGGCATCCTCGTGGACCGTGGCGGCAGTGTCGAACAGACCGGTGGCCATCGATGGATCCATACCGAGGTGCGACGGGGAGCGACCGCGCGCCACGGGCGCGGCTCCGACACGACGCACAAAGATTCTACCGCGCTGCCGTGCCGGCGCTGCCGGCCGGTCTCAGAAAGAGCCTCGCGAGCACGGCGACGGCGAGCACCGCCGCCGCCCACAGCGCCCACTTCCATCCCGGCGGCGCCGCATCGCGATCGGAGGCCGCGGCGGGACGGGCGGCAGGGGCAGCCACAGGCACCGCGGCGACCATCTCGGCCTCGCCTTCCGCGATGACCGGGGGAATGCGGGCGGCCAATCCGCCACTGGCGGCGTCCGTCGCGGGAGGCTCGCTCGGTGGTGCGTCCGGCTCACCCGTCGTCGCCGCACCCGCCGCGGCGGGCGCGCCCGGCGTCGCGGCGGGGAGTCCCGCGAGGCCGGCGAGCGTCGCGGCACGGCGCACCGCCTCGGGATCGATCTTCTCCAGTTCCTTCACGGCCGCCGCCGCGGCCGGCAGCGGGCAGGCCCGCAGGTAGTTCACGATCGGCTCGCGCACGAAGATGTTGTCGGCCGTCGCATCCTTGAAGATGCCGACGAGCCGGTCGACCACCGACCAGTCCTGCCACCGCGCGAGGTCGGCCACGACGAGGTCCGCGAGCTTCGGCTCGTCGAGGAGCAGCCGCAGCGAGGCGAGCACCCGCTCGCGCGGGACGATGTCCGACTCCTCGCCAAGGAAGCGCAGCGCCATCACGGCCGCGTACGTCTCGGCGAACGGGATGTCGGTGCCGGCCCGCGCGAGGAAGCGTCTGTCGACGAGGTCCAGCCCCTCGGGCCCGCGGAGCGTGACGTAGCAGGCGATGAGGGCATCGAGGCCGCTGCGAATCTCGGCCGCGTCCGGTCCGAGGGAATCGCCCTCGAGAATCCGGCCGATCCGCTCGCCATCCTCGGGGGTGCCGCAGACGCCGAGCATCGTCGCGTAGAGCCGGCGCCGATTCGCCTGCACCTTCGGATTTTCGATCCAGCCGAGGAGCCGGGCGGGGTCCATCCGGCTCTCGAGTTCCTTGACGTCGGCGTAGGGCGCGACGGCGAACTCGTCGTAGGCGTCGCGGGCGAGCGTGTCATCCTCGTCCTCGAGGTGATCCTGGAAGAAGGCCAGCCGGTCGCCCCCCTTCTCCGGCAGGCCGCCGAGCTTCCGGAGATAGGCGACCGCCCGGTCGCTGACGAGGATCGGACTCGACCAGACGAGCTTCGGAGGCTCGAAGGCCATGAGCAAAAACAGTGTCCCGACCGGCTTGTCCTCGAGCAGGATCGTCT
>JBJTBO010000394.1:0-10865 GCA_046091445.1 Planctomycetaceae bacterium
CGGTCACGTCGGCGTCGGGTGGATGCCGATGGAGACAACGGCCGGATCGAAAATCCCCTTTGCGGTGCGCTCATACACCTTTCGATACCCCGGTATGAGCGAGAACGCGCCGTCGTCGAACGAGGCATCCCGGTAGCCGGAACCCGCGCTGACCTCCGCGGCGTAGAAGGCGGCGAACTCGAACTGGTGCCGCCAGTTGAGCTGGACGGTCACCGGTTGGAGGCCGCCGGCACCGCGCGGGGATCGCGACGGATCGGCGGCATGTGCGGCCGCGGCCCCGAGAAGGAGCCCGACCGTCGCCATGCCCCAGAACCGCGACCAACGCCCCTGCACGTGCCCCGACCTCCGGACGACTCGGCGGCAAAAACGCCCGCGACGGAGGGCCGCCGGTGTTTTTCACCTCGCGGTCCGGCACGAAGCGTGGTGGCACGGCTCTCGGGCCGCCGCGCCTCCGACCGCGGTCACTGTAGCATCCGCGGACAGACGCGCCCCACGACGACTCGGGCGATGCGTGCCCCGACCGCCCCTCCGCGCGTCACTCCAGCCCGTACGCGCCGGCGACGGGGATGTCGAGGCCGCTGCGGCTGGCGAACTGGGTCTTCGAGAGGAACCGCGGCTCGAGATTGAAGGTCACGCCGACGTTGTTGCGGCTGTAGTCGACGTTGAAGCCGACGCTCATGAGGAACGACTCGCCGATCCGCACGAGCTGGAACCGCTGGCCGATGTTGCGGCCCGTCAGGTCGATGGCCGAGCCGAAGGAACTCGCCCACTTCGGGCTCATGCGGTAGGTGTAGGAACCGGTCAGCACGGCCGCCTCGATCGGGCCGCCGAACTGGTTGAACCCCACGTAGAAGCTGCCGCGGGGCGTGCGGTTGAGCAGCGCGCCGACCGTATACAGCTGCTGGCCGCCCGTGAAGAAATCGACGTCCGCCGTGGAGAGCACCGTCGTCCGGTCGCCGACGTGCCAGCGGAAGTCGTACTGCCAGAGGCCGAGCACCTGGCCGAAGTTCTGGCTCGTGACGGGGAACATCTCGCCGGTGACGTCGAACGTGATCCAGTCGATGATCCGGCGGTTGCCCATGGGCCCGCGCTTCGTCTGCCACCGCTGCCGCGCCGCGAGGCGAAACGCCGTGAGGTCGTTGGCGATCTCCGTCGGGCCCGTCACCCAGCCGGCCAGGCCGCGCCGCACGGCGTACGTGCGCGGGTCGTACCTGTTGTCCGGACCGAAGATGAACGGAGCCTGGAGCGGCGTGAGCTGCCCCGGGGTGGCGCCGTAGTCCCAGTAGGGGATGTTGCGGCGGTACTGGTTGATCGTGTCGTCGTCGATCTGGTCGTAGAGCGGAAACTGCTGGATGGCCTGGTTGGAGTCGGTGTAGGCGAACTCCGCCTCCCAGACGACCTTGTGGGCGAGGCCGTGCACGTTCCAGAGCTGGCTCTCGACGTCCGGATCGACCGACCACATCGGCAGGCTCGAGCGGATGCCGACCTGGCCGTAGGCACGGTCGAGCGGTGACTGGTCGAGCACCTCGCCCCAGTGCGCCAGCTCGCCGAGCGCGTAGGGGACGACCTTGACCGGCCCCGCCTGGAACGGCAGGTTGAGCTCGTGGCGCGTCGCGAGCCGCTCGCCGATCACGTTCTGCTCGTAGGGCAAGAGCGTCCAGATGTTGCGTCCCTGCCCGGCGATCGGCACCTGCGGCGTGTTCTGCCGCACGTACGACACGCCCGAATGCTGGTACCACGTGACGGCGTCGCGGATGAGCGGCTGGCCGAGCCAGTAGTGATCGAGCCGCGGCCACCACTCGCTCTGCGTGAAGAAGGGATCGACGCGGATGCTCGTGAGGAGCCGCAGCTGGCGGTTCTCCGTCGGCCGCCGCAGGTCGAGCCATGTGCGCTGCTCGTAGCCCTCCTCCCACTCCGCCTCGTAGTACTCCTCCAGGAAGTTCATGTCGCTGATCCAGCCGGCCGTGCCCCGCAGCTGCCAGTCGGCGCCGAGATCCTGCCGATGACGCCAGAAGGTGCGGCCGCGGAAGGTGCGGTCGGGATACCCCGGATAGATGAAGTCCCGGCGGTTGAGGCCGAGGTTGACGCGACCGACGTCACCGATGAACCAGGCGTCGGCATCGCCGCTGGCCGGCGTGCCGAAGAAGTCCGGCCGGTTGTAGAGCAGCGACGTGCCGCCGCCCGGCCCGCGCAGGCTCAGGTAGTCGACGTCGAAGTTCCAGTCGACGCCCGACGGCGGCCGGCGCCACCCGAAGACCTGGAACGCATCCCAGCTCGTCAGGAGCTGGGTGCCGAAGATCTGGTCGTTCTTGATCTGGGCGTTGTTGATGTAGAAGGTCGGCTTCTGGGCGTTCGTCGAGAGCACCGGCCACCAGAGCACGGGCACGCCGCCGACCGTGACCGTGTTGCCGCGGCTCGTGATCAGCTGCTGGTGCTCGACCGCGGGCTCACCCGTCGTCGGGTCGACGACGCCGGTGCCGAAGGGCCCGGGCAGCGGCACCTGCTCGTCGATGAACGACAGCTCCCGCGAGCGGAACTCCCAGCTCGGCACGCCGAGGCGGCTCGACGTCAATCCGCTGTTGCCGGCCACGAACCGGTTCCGGTCCACCTGCCGGAGCACGTCGGCCCGCAGCCGCACCGCACCCGAGTAGTTGTCCACCGGCGTGAGCACCGTCGCGCCCGTGATCACGCCGCTCGACCGCGGGACGTCGTAGAACATGTTGGCCGCCTCGACCACCCGCTGGCCCTGACGGAAGATCACGTTGCCTTCCATGTAGAGCTCGAGCGGCACGTCGGCGGCCTGCGCGCCGCCGTCAAGATCGGGCTGGGCCGAGCCCTGCGTCCAGATGACGAGGCGATCGCACGAGATGTCGAGCGGGCCGGCCGGGTCGACCCCGTCGACGACCAGGTTCACGCCCGACGTGATGACCGCGATCCACTCTGTGCCGGTCGGGCTGGGGAACCACTTGATCGACAGGGGCGCGCTCGACCGCGGAAAGGCGCGGAGCCTCCGCCCCGAAACCGACGCCTGCGGCACCGGCGCGACCGGGGCGCCGAATTCGCTGAATTGCGTCTGACGGATCACGGAGTCGTCCGCCACCGTCCCGGCGGTCGCACCCGCCGCGCCCGCGGGCGCCTCGTAGACGGGCGGCCCCCCGCTGCCTGGCGCGACGCTCGTGAAGTCGAGCCGTGGATCGCGCAGCGTCCAGAAGCGTCCGGCCCACTGCGGCCCGCGCACCGTGGATGCGCTCTGATCCGTGCCGCCGGCCGAGCGCACGCGGACATCACCCGCCATCCGCACGAGCACCCCACGCACCTGCGGCACGTCGGGCTCGGCCTGCTGCTCGATCCACACGACGGCCTCATGCGCCGTCGCCTCGGTCTCACCCTGGGCGACCGTGACTCCACCGGTGAGATGCCAGACGTCGTAGGCCCCTTCGGTCCACCGCGAGGCCTGCGTCGCCCGGATCGCGAGCTGCTCGCCGGGATCGACCGATGGAACCTCGATGCGTCCCGCCTCGGCGATCGCGGACGCCAGGCCGCGCGCGGGAAGTGCGGCGAGCTGCCCGGCCGGAGCACCCACGGCCAGGGCGCGTTCCGCAGGAGCGACATCCGTCTCGTCGGCTCCGACCGGTCGCGTGAGAATGCCGCCGACGAGCACGACGACGATGAGCGCGCACGCCCGCCCACGGACCCGCCGCGCGCGCGGGACGCGCTCGGTCACGACTCGTGGCACGTGGTTCAACACGCGGATGATGGGATGGCTCGCGAAAACGTGGCGACGTTCGCCGCCGGCGGCGGACTCGGGGACGTGGACGGGGCGACGCGATCGCCTCCCGGTGCAAAAAGACCGGGGCTTATAGGAGCGGCGCCGAGGGGTCGTCAAGCGGACGGGGGCGGTGCGACGGACGTGCAAGTCGCGGCCACGACGACGGTTATCGCAGCGTGGCGCCGCACCGCGCGCGCGGTCGGTCGTCCCGCGCGACGAGGGGGGCGACCTGGCAAACCCGGCGAGCGTCGGCGCAGTCACGGCGAGCCGTACCGGTAAACTGCGGTGTCCCCGGGACGACCGAGGTCCCTCGACTCGCCGACTTCGCCTCCCTGCGCCGCGTCCCGCCCGACGCCCTGCTCCTCCCCGCTTGACCCGTCACCTGGGATTGCCCGATGCGCCCCGTCGCCGCCCAGGCTGCCGCGTGGCTCGTGGCCCACCGTCTGCCGCTCTTCGTCGGCGCCCTGCTCCTGGCTGCCGTGTCGGTCGAGCGGGCCCGCACGCTCGTCTTCTCGCGCTCGATCGACGCGATGTTCGACCGCTCGGATCCCGCGCTCGCGCCGTATCACCGGCTCGTGCGCACGTTCGGCTCGAGCGAGGTGGCGCTCGCGGTCTACGAGGACCCCGACCTGCTCACCCGCGCCGGCATCGACCGCGTCCGCGAGGTGACGACGCGGCTCGCGGCCGTCCCCGGGGTCCGCTCGGCCACGAGCCTCGCGACGACACCGCTCGGCGACCGCATCGTCGACGTCGAACGCAACGACGCGGCCCGCCGCCTCGTGTCCCTCCTCGAGGGCTATGCGATCGGCACCGACCGGCGCACCGCCGGCGTGGTGTGCGTCTTGGAGCCGACCGACACGTCCGTCGCGGGCGTCCGACAGCCCCCGTCGCGGGCCGACACGATCGATCGCCTGCGCACCGTGCTGGCGGATCTGCCGGGAGGCACCCTGGCCGGTGAGCCGGTGATGCTCCGTGACGGATTCGCGATGCTCCAGCGCGACGGCAACCTGCTCGGCACGACGAGCGCGCTGCTCGCCGGAGGCGTTCTCCTGGCGTGCTTTCGCAGCGTGCGCTGGCTCATCGTGCCGCTGGCGGTGCTGCTGCTCGCGCTCTGGGGCACGCGCGGCATCCTCGCGCTCGTCGGACTCGAGCTCACGATGGTGTCGGCGATGCTCTCGGCGATGATCACCGTCGTGGCGATCGGGACCGTGACGCACGTCATCGTCGAGTTTCGACGGAACCGCGACGAGGGACGGCCGCCCGAGGAGGCCCTGCGTGAGACACTCGCCCGGCTGTTCTGGCCGACCGTCGGCGCGATCGCGACCGACGTGATCGGCTTCGGATCGCTGAGCTTCAGCAAGGTCGGTCCGGTCCAGGACTTCGGCGTCATGACCTCGCTCGGCGCCTGCATGGTGCTGGTCGCCGTCGCCCTGTGCGTGCCGTTCCTGGCGCTCGTGGGACGGTTCCGCGACGATCCGCGCTCCGCCTGGGGCGAGGGGCTCTTGGAGCGGGGGCTCGACGGGCTCGTGCGCGGGCTCGTGCGGCATCCGTGGCCGGTGCTCGCCGCGTGCACGGCCGTCGCCACGGCGTCGATGGTCGGGCTCCGCTGGCTCGAGGTCGAGACCGACTTCACGAAGAACTTCAGGGCCTCGAGCCCGACGGTCGCCTCCTACGACACGGTCGAATCGCGACTCGGCGGCGCCGGCGTATGGGACGTGCTCGTGCCGATCGGCAAGGTGGTCGACGGCCCCGCGCTCGAGCGCGTGGAGCGGCTCGCGGCACGGCTGCGCACCGAGGTGACGGCACCCGACGCGGCGGGCGCATCTCGCCCCGCCCTGACGAAGGTGCTGTGTGTCATGGACGTGCTCGAGGCGGCGTCACCCGTCCCGTTCGAGCAGCTCCGCGGAACGGCCCTGGGCGGCTGGGCACTCACCGGCGCGCTCGAACTGCTGCGGGGGCAGCAGCCCCAGCTCGCCGCGACGCTCGTGGGCCGCGACCCCGCCGACGGCTCGCAGTGGCTCCGCGTCATGCTGCGGGCGCGGGAGCGGCAGCCCGCCGACGTGAAGCGCTCGGTGATCGAGCAGGTGCGGGGCATCGTTGCCGAGGAGGCGCCCGACGGCGAGGTGACCGGATTCTTCGTGCTGCTGGCCCAACTGGTGGAGCGGATTCTCGCCGATCAGTGGTCCACCTTCGCGATCGCCGCCGTGGGGATGCTCGCGCTCCTCACGGCCGCCTTTCGCAGCCCTCTCCTGGCCGTCGTCGCACTCCTCCCCAACGCCCTGCCGATCGTCGTCGTGCTGGGCCTGCTCGGGTGGCTCGGCGTGCGCGCGAACATGGGCACGGCGATGATCGCCGCCGTGTCGCTCGGCCTCTCCATCGACAGTTCGATCCATTACATCGCGGCGTTCCTGCGTCGCCGCGGTGATGGGCACGCCTGTGCGGCGGCGCTCGAGACGGCCCACCAGACGGCCGGCCGTGCCATGGTGTTTTCGACGCTGGCCCTCGTCGTCGGCTTCCTCGCGCTCACGACGAGCGGCTTCATCCCGACGGTGTCGTTCGGCTGGCTCTCGTGCCTGGCCCTGCTCGGCGGGCTCGCCGGAAACCTGGTCGTGCTCCCGGTGCTCCTCGCGCTCCTCACGGGGACGACGACGCCCGTCTGGCCGTGCGGCCCACGTGCGGTACAACATGCCGGTCGGGCGTGAGGGGCCCGTTCCGCCGAGCATCGTGTCAGGTCCAGGAGGGTCGTATGGCCGCGTTCGATGTCCGCAGTGGTGAGAAGACGAGCGTCGTGGCCGATCCGGCAGGCCGCGCGGAGACGACGGCCGCCGACGCGCTGGTCGTCTTTCTCACCGAGGAGGGCGTCGGCCACGGCGTCGCCGCCGACGTGGATCGTGCCTCCGGCGGCCTCGTCACGCGACTCGCCGCAGCCGGCGAACTGACCGGACGCCGGAACGAATGCGTGCCGCTGTTCGTCCTCCCGGGCGTGCAGGCCGCCCAGGTCCTCTTCTGCGGCGTGGGCAAGGCCGACCGCGTCGACGCGGGCGTGCTCTCCCGCGCGGCCGCGACGGCCGCACGGCACCTCGCGGGCCGCCCCCGCGGCACGGTCGCATTCGCCGCCGAGCGGTCCTGGCCGGCCGCGCACCTCGAGCAGGCGGTCGCCGGCGCACTGGTGGGCATGGTGGGGCAGGACCTGCACCGCGCCGAAAAGCGACGCACCCCGTTCGGCACGACGACGTGGGTCGGTGCCGACGCGGCCGCCGTCGCCACCGGCGCCGCGCTCGGCGCCGGCGTGAACCTCGCCCGTCGTCTGGTGAACATGTCTCCCGACGAGCTGTACCCGGACTCGTTCGCCCAGGAAGCCGCCGCGGTGGCCGCCCGGTCGGGACTCGAGATCGAGGTCTGGGACGAGGAGCGGCTCGCGCGCGAGCGATGCGCGGCGATCCTCGCGGTCGGCCGCGGCAGCAGCCGTCCCCCCCGGCTCGTGCTCCTGCGTCACCGGGGGGGCGGCGGTGCCGCACCCGCGCTCGCGCTCGTCGGCAAGGGGGTGACGTTCGACTCCGGCGGACTCTCGCTCAAGCCCTCCGAGTCGATGCTCACGATGAAGTGCGACATGGCGGGCGGAGCCGCGATGCTCGCCGCGATCGCCACCATCGCGACGCTCAGGATTCCCGTGGACGTCGTCGCGGCGATCGGCCTCGTGGAAAACATGACCGGCCCGGCCGCCTACAAGCTGGGAGACGTCATCACGGCCCGCAGCGGCACCACGATCGAGATCCACAACACCGACGCGGAGGGGCGGGTCGTGCTGGCCGACGTCCTCGACGTCGTGCGGGGCCTCGGCCCCGCGCGGATCGTCGACGCGGCCACGCTCACCGGGGCCTGCATGGTGGCGCTCGGCCACGACGTCGCCGGACTGTTCACGAACGATCAGAGCTGCTGCGATGCGGTCGCGACGGCGGCCCGTGCCGTGGGAGAGCGGGTCTGGCAGCTGCCGATGGATCCGGAATACGACGAGCAGATCGCGAGCGACGTGGCCGACATCAAGAACGTGGGGGACGGCCGCTGGGGCGGGGCGATCACCGCGGCCAAGTTCCTGGAGCGCTTCGTCGGGGGCATCCCCTGGACGCACGTCGACATCGCCGGGCCCGCCTTCGCGGAAAAACCGCGACCGTGGACGGACGGCGGGGCCACCGGGTGCATGGTGCGCCCGATGGTCGAGCTGGCGAGGTCTCTGGCCCGCTGAGACGGCTCCAGCGATCGACGGCCGGTGCCCTCAGAGGAGCGTCGCGAGCTCGTCGACCAGCGCGCCGAAGCGCGTGAGGGCCGTCGCCACGGGCTCCGGCTGCTCGAGATCGACGCCCGCGTCTCGCAGCAGGTCGAGCGGCCACTTCGACGCCCCGCTCCGGAGAAAACCGAGGTACGCCTCGAGCGCTCCCGGCACCCTGCGGGCGACCCGATCGGCGAGCGTGATCGCCGCCGCGAGACCGGTCGCGTACTTGTAGACGTAGAATGCGTTGTAGAAGTGGGGAATCCGCAGGCACTCGAGCTCGAGCTCCGGATCGATCGAGAACCGCGGGCCGAAGTAGGCGTCGAGCAGCTCCCGGTAGATGCCCCTGATCCGTTCGAGCGTGAGCGGTTCGCCCGCCTCGCACGACGCGTGGCTCCGCCGCTCGAACTCAGCGAACATGGTCTGCCGCACGATCGTCGCGCGGATCGCATCGATCTCGCGGGCGATGATCGCGGCTCGCTCCTCCCGCGTGGTCGCCCGCTCGAGGAGGAGCCGCGTCAGCAGCTGCTCGTTGAACGTGCTCGCCACCTCGGCCACGAAGATCGTGTAACCGGAGTACTGGTAGGGCTGGGCCTCCGCGGAATACCGCGTGTGCATCGAGTGGCCCGCCTCGTGGGCGAGCGTGAAGACGTGCTCGATCACCTCCTCCTGGAAATTCATCAGGATGTAGGGATCGGAATCGTAGGTGCCGGAACTGAACGCGCCGGACTGCTTGCCCGCGTTCGGATAGCGGTCGCACCAGCGTCCGCGCAGACCGGCCTCGAGCCGCCCGCAATAGTCCGCGCCGAGGGGCTCCAGCGACCGCACGACGACATCGACCGCCTCGTCCCAGGTGTGCTTCTTCTCGAGGGCCGGCACGAGCGGCACGTAACAGTCGTAGTGGTGAATCTCCGAGAGGCCGAGCACCCGCCGCCGCAGGTCGTAGTAGCGGTGGACGGCGGGGAGCTGGCCCCGCACGGCGGCGATGAGCTGGTCGTAGACGGCCAAGGGCACGTGGTCCGCGAAGAGCGCGGCCTCGACCGCGCTGGGATACTTCCGCACGCGGGCCGCGTAGACGTCTCGCTCGTTCGACCCGGAGAGCGTCGCGGCGAGCGTGTTCGCATGCGCCCGATACTGGGCGTAGAACTGGTGGAAGACGGTGCAACGCACCTCCGGCACGGTGTCGTGCAGGAGCGTGACGAAGCTCGCATTGGAAAGCTCGACACGCTCCCCGCGTCCCGTCGTGATCGCGCCGAACGTGAGGTCGGCGTCGGTGAGCTGCCGAAACACCTTCGCCGCCGTGCCCGCGAAGGTGCCCTGCATGGCGAGGAGTTTCTCCTCGGCCTCCGAGAGCACGTGCGGCCGGGTGCGGACGAGCCGTTCGATCAGGAGTCGATACGGCGCGAGTGCCGGACCGTCCATCCACGCCGCGAGCCGGGCCGGTTCGATCGCCATGATCTCCGGGCGCATGAAGCTCGCCGCCTCGCCGGCCCGCGTCGAGACGTGCTGGAAGCGGCCCACCATCCGCTGGGCCTCGGGCGCGGCCTGATCCTCCGAGGCCCGCAGGTGCGCGTAGGTGCCGATGCGATCCCCCTCGCGGTCATACGCGAGGTCGAAGGCGAGGCACTCCGCGAGCCGCTCGGGCGAGTGCCCGAGCGTCCCGACGAACGCCGCGAACCCGGGGATCCTCGCCTCCCAGGCCGCGAGCGCCGTCTCCCATGCGGCATCCGATGCGAAGAGGCTAGCGAGATCCCACGTGTCGCCGGCCGGCACGTCCCTCCGCACCGGCAGTGTCTTGACGGGCGTCTCGGTCATGTCATGCAGTCCTTGTTCACTCCGGTCCAGGGCCGTGGCCACGCACGACCGCCCGCCGCGACCCCACCGCCGCCGTTCCCGGCGTGTCGGATCGGCCGCCATCCATCACAACCTCCAGACGGCGGTGCCCCACGCGAGGCCGCCCCCGAAGCCGCAGACCACGACCGTGCTGCCGGGCCCCACGCGGCCGGAGCGCCACGCCTCGTCGAGCGCCAGCGGGATCGATCCGCTCGACGTGTTGCCGTAGCGATCGAGGTTCACGAAGACCTTCCACTCCGGCAGGTCGAGCGCGTTCCGCACGCCCTCGATGATCCGGGCATTCGCCTGATGCAGGACGAACAGATCGACGTGCTCGAGCGGCACCCCCGCCCGCTCGGTGGTCGCGCGGATGTTCTCCTCGGCGAGGCGGATGGCCCACTTGAACACCGCGCGGCCGTCCATCTTCATGAACTGCTCGCCTGCGGAGACACCCTCCGGCGTCGCGGGAAGCCGCGAGCCGCCCATGCGGCAGACGAGCAGACCGGCCCCCCGCCCATCCGCACCGAGGCCGAAGGCCAGGAGTCCCGCCTCCCGCCCCGGTGCCGCCGCCTCCACCGACTCGAGCAGGACGGCCCCTGCGCCGTCCCCGAAGAGGGGCCAGGTCTTGATGTCCTGCGGATCGACCACGCGCGAGTTGGTGTCGGCACCGATCACGAGCGCCAGCCGGCTCGTGCCCGCAACGAGGAACTGGGCCGCCGTCACGAGCGCGTAGGTGAACCCCGCACAGGCCGCGGTCACGTCCATCGCCGGGGCATCGAGGCCGAGCATCTCCTGCACCACGCAGGCGGTCGAGGGGATGCACGTGTCGGGGGTGAAGGTGCCGAGGACGAGCAGGTCGACCTCGCCGTGCGGACGGCCGGCGTGGGCGAGTGCCATCCGCGCCGCTGCCGCGGCGAGGTCGCTCGTCGCGACGTCGGGGGCCGCATGGCGGCGTTCGTGGATGCCGGATCGGGCGACGATCCACTCCGGATCACA
>JBJTBO010000395.1:0-2903 GCA_046091445.1 Planctomycetaceae bacterium
CGCGGCGAAGGTCTCGGGGCTCATGGGGCCGAAGCCGGTGTTCATCGCCGACGGCCACCATCGCTACGAGACCGCCTGCAACTACCGGGACGAGGTGGCGGCCGCCTGGGCGGCCGAGCATGGCGGGGCTCCGCTGCCCGCTGATCACCCGGCCAACGTCGTGCTCATGATGCTCGTCGGGATGGACGATCCCGGACTGCTCGTCCTGCCCACGCATCGGCTGTGCGTCGAGCCGGTGATTCCGCTGGCGTCCGAACTCGTGCGGCGTCTGGGAGACAGCTTCACGACGCGCACGTCGTGGCGCGGCCCTCAGGCCGCCGACGCCGTGTGGTCGAACATCGAGCTCGAGGGGGATCAGGGCGTCCTCGGCCTCTACACGTCTGGCGACCAGGCGTGGACGCTCGCGCGGATCACGCCGGCCGGCAGGGCCCGCATGGAGGCGCTCGCGAGCGAGCACGGCCCGGCGTGGCGCAGGCTCGGAGTGGCCATCCTCCACCGGCTCGTGCTGGACGAACTGCTCCGGCCGGGTGAGGCGGCAGGGTCGCCGCTGCCCACGCCCACCTACGTGCACCTGATTCGCGAGGTGCGCGAGGGCCTGGCGACGGGCCGATACGGGATGGCGGCCCTCGTCATGCCGGCTTCCGTCGGCGACATCCGGGCCGTCAGCCAGACCGGGGAACGCATGCCGGCGAAGAGCACCTACTTCTATCCGAAGCTCGCGAGCGGGCTCGTGTTCAATCCGCTCGAGTGACCGGCCCGACGGCGCCGGCCCGATGCGGCCCCACGCTCGTGGTTCCACGTGAAACCGGGTAGACGCGCGGGCCTGCGGGATCTGCGGGGCCGGGGCAGAGCGTGCGGTTTCACGTGAAACCGTGCCGTGGACCTTGCTTGCCGGGGCGTCTCTGGCGCACCGCGCGTCGGCGTGTGGCGGTCGTGCGCGTCGTGGCCGATATCCCGAAGGCGCCGGTCGTTGCGCCCGAGACCGTGGAGAAGGGTTCTGCGCGTGGGAAGGATTCTCTGCGTGGCCAACCAAAAGGGCGGCGTCGGCAAGACGACGACCGCCGCCAACCTCGCCGCGGGCCTCGCCCGGGGCGGCATGCGCACGCTGCTTGTCGACCTCGATCCGCAGTGCAACGCCACGACCGGCTTCGGCGTCGCGCCGGCCGCGGTCCATCCGCTCGTGCTCGACGCGTCGCTCACGGAGTCGGTGACGGCGACCGACGTACCGGGGCTATCGATCCTGCCGGGCAGCCGGAGCGTCCGCGACGTGGAGCGCATCGCCGCCCAGGCGCGGGCCGGATCCACGGCGCTCGCCGGACACCTCGCCCGAGGCCTGTCGGCCTGGGACTACTGCCTCATCGACTGCCCGCCGTCGGTCGGCGAGCTGACCCGCACGGCACTCGCCGGCAGCTCCGAGGTGCTCATGCCGATCCAGTGCGAGTACTTCGCGCTCGAGGGGCTGACGCAGATGATCGAGGTGATCCGCGACGTGATGCACGATCGTCCGGGGCGGCTCGCCTTCAGCGGCATCGTGCTCACGATGCACGACGCCTCCCTCGAACTGACGGCCGAGGTGGAGGCCGAGGTGCGGGACTTCTTCGGGGAGATCGTCTTCGAGACGGTCGTTCCCCGGGACGTGGCCGTGGCGGAGGCACCGAGCCACGCCCGGAGCGTGATCGACTACGCCCCACGCTCACCGGGAGCGCGGGCCTATACGGAACTGTGCATGGAGGTACGCGACTGTGAGTAGGGAACGCCGCCTGGGACGTGGACTCGAGGCTCTCCTCGGTCGTGCCGGACTCGACACGCCGCCCCCCGTGACCGAAGGCACGGCGGCGGTCGCATCCCGGCCCGGTCCCGGCCTCGGCAGCGGCGCCGCCCGGCTCATCCTGCACGCGCCCGACGAGGGCGAGCAGGCGGCGGCGCGCCTGCCGACGCACGAGGGCGCGGGGGCCGCGGTCGCGGCGAACCCGGGGCAGCCCCGCGCCGTCCTCGGCGACACCGACCTCGCCGAATTGACGGAGAGCCTCCGCGAGCACGGGCTCGTCCAGCCGATCGTGGTGCGTCAGCGTGAGGGGCGCTACCAGCTCATCGCCGGACAGCGTCGTCTCGCCGCCGCGCGCGCGCTCGACTGGAAGCAGGTGCCGGCACGTGTGCTCGACGTCGATGATCGGCAGATGGCCGAGATCGCGATCGTCGAGAACCTGCAGCGGCGGGATCTCGACGCGCTCGAGAAGGCGGCGTGCTTCCGGCAGTACCTCGCGACATGGGGCTGCACGCAGGAGGAGCTCGCCCGCAGGCTTTCGGTCGACCGCTCCACGGTGGCCAACATGATCCGGCTGCTCGATCTTCCGGAGGTCGTGCAGAAGCACCTGCGAGCCGGCGCGCTCTCGATGGGGCATGCCCGGGCGCTCCTGCCACTCGGCGACGAGACCGAGCAGGCGCGGTTGGCTGCGCGCGTGGTGGCCGAGGGGCTTTCGGTCCGCGCGGTCGAGGCGGAGGTGCAGGAGTTCCTGCGCGGTGACGAGGCCGACGACCTCGCCGCCGGCGCGCCGCCGGACGACATTCATGACGCGGAGCCTGCGCGCACCGACGCCGTGCCGAAGCGCAAGCCGGGGCGTCCCGCAACGCGGCGTTCGAGCCAGGTGGCGGCGGTCGAGCAGCAGCTGCGTCGGGCGCTCGGGGCGAAGGTGGTGGTGCATGCCAACGGCAAGGGTGCCGGCCGGATCGTGATTCCCTTCGCCGACCTCGACGAGTTCCAGCGGCTGCTCGAGCAGCTCTGTGGCGAACGCCGCTGAGCGACCGTGTTACACTCGGCCGTGCACGGGGCGTAGCGCAGTCTGGCTAGCGCGCCTGGTTTGGGACCAGGAGGTCGAGAGTTCGAATCTCTCCGCCCCGATTCG
>JBJTBO010000396.1:0-11345 GCA_046091445.1 Planctomycetaceae bacterium
CGCTGCAAGCAGCGAGCCTCAGTCTGCCGGGGCCAAGGATGGCCCGGCAGACATGCACCCAGAGCACTTCGCCTGGTTCACCAGGCGGATCGCCCGGAGGCGATCACACTCGCTGCTTGCAGCGAGCCTCAGTCTGCCGGGGCCAAGGATGGCCCGGCAGACGTGCAATCAGAGCACTTCGCCTGGTTCACCAGGCGAAGTGCGCGAACGCCTTATTCGCATCCGCCATGCGATGCACGTTGTCACGCTTCGTCACCGCGGCGCCCTCGCGCTTGTAGGCGGCGACGATCTCCTCGGCCAGTTTCTCGAACGTGGCCCGGCCCTTCTTCTCGCGCACCGCGGCGAGCAGCCAGCGGATGGCGAGCGACTGCTGCCGATTGCGGTTGACCTGCATCGGCACCTGGTAGGCGGCGCCGCCGACCCGCTTCGACCGGACCTCGACCGCAGGCTTCACGTTCTCGACCGCCCGATGGAAGACCTCGATCGGCTCGGCGTCTCCGATCTTCTTCGCGACGATGTCCATCGCCTTGTAGAAGATCGACTGGGCGACGCTCTTCTTGCCGTCCTCCATCAGGCAGTTGATGAACTTGCTGGCGAGGAGCGACCCGTAACGCGGGTCCGGACGGAGTTGTTCGCGGCTGGCGGTGATGTTTCCCATCGTCGAGATCGCTCGTCAGGTGCTGTCGAAGGTGAATGTCTGCCGCCCGGGATCCGCAGCCGGGCGCTGCCAGGGGTCGTCCTTGGTCGAATCGAAACGCCGTCAGCCTTTCTTCGCGCCATACAGGCTGCGGGACTGCTTGCGGCCCGACACCCCGAGCGTGTCGAGCGCACCGCGGATGATGTGGTACCGCACGCCCGGCAGGTCGCGAACGCGGCCGCCGCGAATGAGCACGATCGAGTGCTCCTGAAGGTTGTGACCCTCACCGGGGATGTAGACCGTCACTTCCTTCTGGTTCGAGAGCCGCACGCGGGCGATCTTTCGGAGCGCCGAGTTGGGCTTCTTCGGAGTCATGGTGCGGACCTGCAGGCAGACTCCCCGCTTCTGCGGGCAGCGGTCGAGCACCGGCGACTTGGAAAACTTCCGCTTCGGACGCCGCCGGCTGCGGACGAGTTGGCTGATCGTGGGCATGACGCTCTTGGAGAGGGACGGGATACCGGGAACCCCGAATGCTAGCGGAAGGGGCCCGCTGATGAAAGCGGCCCGGGGAAAGGCCGTGATCCGCCGACTCCGCACTCCCATCAGACGCGATGCAAAATCTCCCCCCGACCTCCCGTCAGGCCGTCTCCATGCCACTGCCGCCAGCACCCCGCATGCACCCCTTCGGCGGCGGTGCGCAGGCCCGCGCGGGCGAGTCGCTGGAGCAAGAGCGGCAGGAAGGCGGGCGACCAGGCGGCCCCGCGCACGAACGTCGGGGGTGGCGCGGGCGTATCGGAGAGCGCCACGAGCGAGCCGCGGCGCATTCCCAGACCGGGATGGCTGCCGATGCGCCCTCCGACGACCACCGTTCCCGCGCGCATCTCGAACGCCGGAGCGTCGCCGCAGTCACCGCCCACGGCGACGATCCCGCGACGCAGCCGCATGCCCGCGAGGCTCCCGACGCTTCCGCACACCACGACGAGTCCTCCGCGCATGCCGTGCGCGCTGCCGGGAAAGGCACCGGCGATGCCGTCACCCGCGTTCCCGGCGACGTGAATCGAGCCCCCGATCATCTCGGCGGCGAGCCAGTCACCGGCGCTCCCCTCGACCGTGAGCGTGCCCCCCGTCATGCCCGCGCCGGCGTGCCTTCCGACCGAGCCGCGCACGACGATCGCGCCGGAGGTCATGCCGGCGGCGACCTGGTGCACCCGGGCGAAGTCGCCGAGGCATTCGATCGTGCCGTCGCCCGGAGACCCGCCGACCGACGCCACATCGCCGAGCCTCACCGGCTCGCCGTCGGCCCGCACCTCGAGCCGGGCGATGGCCGACGCGTCGAGATCGCGGACGACCTGTGGCACGACACCACTGAGATCGATCGCCAGCGGCGCGGCTGCTCCGAGGTCGCGGAGCGAAAGCGTGAGTGGCATTGGAGGCGACCGGAAGCGAGCTTGGCCGCGGGAAGCCCTCCCGCGGCCACGCAGCATAGCTCGCGGCAACCCGGCGGGATGCCATGAACCCGACGGTGAATACGGTGTCGGCCCCCTTCGCCCACCTGCTGTGGGCTGCCCCGTCGTCGCTCCACCTACGCAAGACGTGCTCGAGCCGGTCCGGACGTCGACCTTGCGCGGACGCACGGCCGCGAGCCGCGGAATCCGGACGGTCAGGACGCCGCGGGCGAGGTCGGCGGTGATCTGCGACGCATCGAAGCCGTCACCGAGCCGGAACGACCTGCGGTAGTCGCCCACGCCGC
Organism: Planctomycetaceae bacterium; assembly: GCA_046091445.1. Lineage (GTDB taxonomy): Bacteria > Planctomycetota > Planctomycetia > Pirellulales > UBA1268 > QWPN01. Next base: position 2,388 of record JBJTBO010000396.1, read on the forward strand.
ACTCCTGCCGCACGAGCTGGTCATCTGCAGTCTCCTTTCGTTCGGTCAAGGGTTGTCGTGTGATCGAGTCAGGTCGTGCGAATCTCCACCTTCCGCGGCTGCGCCTGCATCGATTTGGGGCCGGTCACCGTCAGCACGCCATTCACGAGTCTGGCCTCGACACGCGATGCGTCGATGGCGACCGGCAGCGCGATCCGCCGCTCGAAGCCGCCCGCCAGGCGCTCCCGGCGATGCCAGGCGGCGTGCCATCGGCCGCGTCGTCGCGGCGGACGGTGGGCCGGGGCTTCTTCGCCGCACAAAAACCGCGATCGCCGATCCCGATGGGCGAGGATTCCGGGAACGCGGGTTGCGCGGGCTGTCAGCGTGGCAGTTCGTCGCGCCGCCCGTGACAGTCAAGCTCGGCACGTTGTGGGCGGGACGCGATTCCCTATACTGCCGACCCTTCGGCGGGCCACGGCCCCCGCAGTGGAGAATGGTGCCGGGCGGACCGTCGCCAGGTCGGCGGCAAACCCGCGGTGCCGGCCCGCTCGTCGGGCCGGTGCAGGATCGTAGGCGTCGAGGTCTGTCGTGCGATTTACGCTCATCGATCGCGTCCTTTCGGTGGAACCGGGACGCAGCATCACGGCCGTCAAGGCACTGGCGCTCTCCGAGGAATACCTCGCCGATCACTTCCCCAGGTTTCCCGTGCTTCCGGGCGTCATGATGCTCGAGGCGATGACACAGGCGGCCGCGTGGACGATCCGCGTCGGCGAGGATTTTGCCCACAGCGTCGTCGTCCTGCGGGCCGCGCGGAACGTGAAGTACGGGGACTTCGTGCAGCCCGGCCGCATGCTCACGGTGACCGCCGAGGTGCTCGATCAGGATGAGTCATTCACCAAGGTAAAGGCGAGCGGCCGGGTCGGGGACCGCACGAGCCTGACGGCACGACTCGTCCTCGAGCGATACAACCTCGCGGATCGACGCCCGCACGGCGCGGCGATCGACGCCCGGGTACGTTCGGAACTCCGCAAGCTCTGGGCCATCCTGCAGGGCCCCGCCAGGCCTCCCGCGGCGCGGGAACCACACGTCCGGGTCGGCATCCCGCTGGGGCTGGCGTCGGTCCCCGCGGGCGCACGGCGAGACGGCTAAAGCACGTCGTGCGGAAGTGGAGCGGCGACGTGGCAGATCGAGGCGGGTAGGCGAAGGGGATCGGCGAACGCTCGAGGAGCCTTGGGCCGCCGCGGCCCACGTGACGAGCCAATCCGCCGTCGGAGCGGCGGACGAGATCCCGTTGCCGCCCCCGAGCCGGCGCACACGTGTCTTGAAATGGGCTCGAGCAGCCCCCGGAAGGGCCCGCCGCGCGCCCCTGGCCTCCAGCGTCTTCATGGCTCTGGGGCTCGGCGAGGGGAACGCGGGTCCACGGGGGGCTTCGTGGTCTCGGCCGCTTTCACCGTTCCCTGCCCGTGTGGGGGCCGCTCTGCGGAGGACGGCCATCGGCCGCTCGCCTGCGGCCGCGGTGTTGAATTTCGTCGATTCGGGTTTCCACGGCGCCGGGACCGCATTACAACGGTCGTCGAAGGATCGCGCCCCGGGGGTCCTTCGGGGAGAGGCATGCCGCCTGCGGCGGTGCTACCCAATCCCTCGGCTCGCTCCCACGTTTGCCCCAACACCGTTTGCCCCAAGGTGCCCGTCGATGCCGTCGCGTGATGAAATATTCGAGAAGGTGAAGGCCGCCCTCGTCGATGCCCTCGGCGTGGACGAGGAAGACGTTTCCCCGAGCGCGACGATGGTGGGTGACCTCGGTGCGGAATCGATCGATTTCCTCGACATCGTCTTCCGGCTGGAGAAGGCGTTCGGGATCAAGATCTCCCGAGGCGAGTTGTTTCCCGAGGATGTCCTCTCCAGTTCGGAATTCGTGTCCGACGGTCGGGTGAATGCGGCTGGGCTCGCCGCACTCAAGTCCCGGATGCCGTTCGCCAACCTGACGAAGTTCGAGCAGAATCCCAGCGTGCAGAACTTCGCCAACACGCTCACCGTCGACGACATGGTGCGGTACGTGGAGAGCAAGCTGGCGGCGTGACCGCGGGCGGCTGCGTGCCGGTGTCGTGCGGTCGAGGTCGCCCGAGCGTGGCTCGGGACGACCGGTGGCACCGGGCGCGACGGGCAGGCAGGGCCGGAACGGTCAAGGCCGGAGCGTTCGTCGCAGGGCGGCGGGGAGCAACCGAATGCGGTGGTTCTGGATCGATCGCTTCGAGGAGTTCGTTCGCGGCAGGCGGGCCGTGGCGGTCAAGAACGTCTCGCTGGCCGAGGAGCACCTCCACGACCACTTTCCCGGCATGCCGCTGATGCCCAATTCGCTCGTCGTCGAGGGAATGGCCCAGACCGCGGGCCTGCTCGTGGCGGATGCCCTCGAATACGCCCGTCGGGTCGTGCTGGCCAAGGTGGCGGCGGCCGAGTTCCACTTCGATGCCGTCCCTGGCGACTGCATCCGGTTCGAGGCGGAGGTGCTCGATCTCAAGCCCACCGGCTCGCTCGCCAAGGTCGTGAGCACGGTCGGCGATCGCACGCAGGGGGAGGCCGAACTGTTCTTCGCCCATCTCGAGCCGGGCGACGGTGTCCCCCAGCTCTTCGAGCCGCAGCAGCTCCTTCGCTGGCTCGACCAGATGCACATGTACGACGTCGGCCGGGACGAGGCCGGCCAGCCGCTCGCGCGGCCCGACTGGTGATGCGGAGGCGGCGGTGATGCGGTCCGACAGGCGACGCGTGGTGATCACCGGGGTGGGCTGCGTCACGCCGCTGGGCACGCGTGTCGAGCAGGTCTGGCAGAAGCTCGTCGCCGGCGCGTCCGGGGTGGGGCCGACCACGCTCTTCGACGCCAGCCGGTTCCCCACGAAGATCGCCGCGGAGGTGCGCGGATGGGACATCACGGACGAGGGACAGGACGCGGATCGCTGGCGGTTCTGCGGCCGCCATACGAAGTTCGCGGCGGGGGCCGCCCTCCAGGCGATGCATGATGCGGGCCTCCCGCACGGCCTTGCGGCCGATCCGACGCGACTCGGCGTCTATCTCGGCAGTGGGGAAGGGCAGCAGGACTTCGAGGCCTTCACCCGCATGATGATGGCTGCGATCGAGGGGGAGACCCTCGACGTGGCGAAGTTCACCAAGCTCGGACTCGAGACGCTCCATCCCCTCTCCGAGGTCGAGCAGGAGCCGAACATGCCCGCCGGCCACCTCGCGGCGATGTTCGACGCGCAGGGACCCAACCTCAACTGCCTCACGGCGTGCGCCGCGTCCAGCCAGGCCATCGGGGAGGCGGCGGAGATCGTCCGTCGCGGCGAGGCCGACGTGATGCTCTCCGGCGGCACGCACAGCATGATCCATCCCTTCGGGGTGACCGGCTTCAACCTGCTCACGGCGCTCTCGACCCGCAACGACGCGCCGACGCGGGCCAGTCGGCCGTTCGATCGTGACCGGGACGGGTTCGTGCTGGGGGAAGGCGCCGCCATGGTGGTGCTCGAGGAACTGGAGCACGCGAAGCGCCGCGGTGCGACGATCCATGGGGAACTGGTCGGCTACGGTTCGACGGCCGATGCCTACCGGATCACCGACACGCATCCGGAGGGGCGCGGAGCGGCCGCCTGCATGCAGATGGCGCTCGACGACGCGGGCCTCGGGGCGGACGCGATCGATTACATCAACGCACATGGGACGAGCACCGACGTCAACGACCGGGTCGAGACGCTCGCCATTCGCAAGGTGTTCCGCGACCGGGCCGACGCCGTGCCGGTATCGAGCACCAAGAGCATGATGGGGCACCTGATCGCCGCCGCCGGTGCGACGGAGGTGATCGTCTGCCTGCTGGCCATCCGCGACGGCCTGCTCCCGCCGACCATCAACTACGAGACGCCCGACCCGGACTGCGACCTCGACTACGTGCCGAATGCGGTGCGGCCGGCGCGATGCGACCGAGCCCTCTCCAACAGCTTCGGTTTCGGCGGGCAGAACATCTCGCTGATCGTGAGCCGCTTCACGGGGTGAGGGGGCCGGCGACGGCGCCCTAGGCGCGCGGCGGGAGGCCGGGCGGGTCCGTTCCGCGGAGACCGCCCCATTCGCCCATCCTGCCGACCGCAGGGTTTTCTCAATCGGCGTCGGAGGCACGACCGATACCACCGGTGTCGCGAGGGTGCGTGCGCGGTGGTGGTTCGCCGCCGGCCGGCCCTGGCATCAGCGGGAATCCCTCCCATGCATCGCGCCTTCGTCCTGGCCGCCCTCGCCACGCTCGCCGTCGGCTCGACCGGCTGCTCGATCATCGATCGCCTCTTCCTGCTCAACACCGACGGACCCTACGGGCATCATGCCCACCAGGGCGCCTGTCGCGAGGGTGCCTGCGAGGACGGACAGTGCGGGCCTGCCTGCCAGGACGGGCAGTGCGGCCCGGGCATGTGCCATGGTGCGGCGTGCCATCCGCCCAAGGGTCCGCACGTCGGCCGCTACGGCGGCCTCGCGAAGCACCACCTGTCGGAGGCCGAAAAGGCCGCGCTCGAGGCCTCGGACTACGCCGCCGTCACACCGGCCGGCCCGCCGAGCGGAGCCGTCGCGTACCCGTACTACACGACGCGTGGGCCCCGCGACTTCCTCGCCAAGTGCCCGCCGTCCATCGGCCCGTGAGCGGTGCGGCCGCCTCGCGACGGCATCGCGGTGTGAACGGATGAACGACCGGGTCGCCGCCCATGCGCCGGCGAAGGGCGCTGGGCCCGGCCGTGCCCTGCGGGAAGGTAGAGTGGTGCGACCGTTTCGCACCCTGTCGTCCCGGAGGCCCTTCCCGTGAGCGCACCGAAACCCTCGACATCCGGCTTCGGGACCGACGCGACGGGTCGGCTGACCACGGTCGGCTGGCTGGTCTGCATCATCGCGTCGATCGGCTTCGCGTTCGACATCTACGAGCTGCTGATGCTGCCGCTCATCGCGCGGCCGGCGCTGCTCGAGCTCGGCAACTTTCAGCCCGGCAGCCCGGGGTTCCTCAGGTGGGTCGGCATCCTGTTCTACGTGCCGGCCCTCTGCGGCGGGCTGTTCGGCCTGCTCGGAGGCTATCTCACCGACCGGCTGGGCCGGCGTCGCGTGCTCACGTGGAGCATCCTCGTGTACGCCTTCGCCGCCTTCGCGGCCGGTTTTTCCACGAACCTGTGGATGCTGCTCGTCTGTCGGTGCCTCGTCTTCGTCGGCGTCTGCGTGGAGTTCGTCGCGGCGGTGGCCTGGCTCGCGGAGCTGTTCCCCGATCCGAAGCAACGCGAGCGCGTGCTCGGCTACACGCAGGCCTTCTCGTCGATCGGAGGGCTGCTCGTGGCGGTCGCCAACGGCATCGCGGTCGAGAACGCGACGTCGTTTCCGGCCATCCGGATTCCGGAGAGCCTCTCGTTCCTCGGTTCCATCGGGGCGGCGCACCAGCACGAGCCCTGGCGGTACACGCTCATGAGCGGCCTGATTCCCGCCCTGCCTCTGATCCTGATCCGGCCGTTCCTGCCGGAATCCCCGATCTGGGCCCGGCGTCGCGACGAGGGCACGCTTCGCCGGCCGAGCATCGCGGAGCTCTTTTCACCCGCGCTGCGTCGCACGACCCTGGCCACCACCGTCGGGTTCGCCTGCACCCTCGGCATCGCGTTCGGTGCGATCCAGCAGATGCCGCAGGTCGTGCCCGGGCTGTCCGAGGTGCAGGCGAAGGGCCGCGAGCTCGGAGAGCAGGCGAAGGCCGCGGCCATCGCGAAGGGCACCGATGATCCGAAGGCGCTCGCGGCCGTCGCCGGCCCGGCGATGGCGCGTCACGGTCAGAAGGTGGCGTCCGAGTACACGAAGGTGCAGGAGGTGGGAGGTCTGCTGGGCCGCTGCCTGATGGCCGTGGTGCTCGCGGGCGGCCTCGCGTGGGGATGGAAGCTCCGGCTCTTCCAGATTCCGGGCCTGCTCCTCGTGCCGGCGGTGTTCTGGTTTTTCCTGCGCGTCCCCAACACGACCTTCTTCGAGATTCCTCTCGAATCGATCCATCTCGGGACGATTCCGGTCACCACGATGTCGGTGGGCATGTTCCTCATCGGGCTATGCACCGTCGCGCAGCTCTCGTTCTGGGGGAACTACCTTCCCCACGTCTTCCCCGTCCACCTCCGGGGCACCGGGGAGAGCTTCGCCGCCAACATCGGCGGTCGCATGATCGGCACGTCCGCCGCCGCCCTCACGTCGGCGCTGGCCGGCCTGATGCCCGGCGGCTCGCCCCCCGTCACGTTCTCCACGGCCGCCGCCCTGGTCGGCGGGCTGATCTGTCTCGTGGGCTTCGCCACGAGCTTCCTGCTGCCGGAGCCCTCCGGCGACATCGACGCCTGACGGCCGTCCGCTCACTCGGCGAGCGTGCGCGGGGCCCGGGGGGTGTCGTCGGGCAGCGTGGGCACGGTCCAGATCGTGTAGAGCCCGGCCGCGACGGCCGCCAGGAAGACGTACCGCAGCCACCACGGCAGGCTGCTGTAGAGCAGGCTCACCACGACCACCACGCCGACGAGCAGGATCGCGCGGTGCTTCAGCCCGCGGCGGATGCCGCGGTAGTGGTGCCAGTCGTCCAGGGTCGGGCCGAACCACTGCGACCGGTGGAGCCACGCGTGGATGCGAGGGGACCCGCGGTAGAAACACCAGCTCGCCAGCAGCACGAACGGGGTCGTCGGCAGGAGCGGGAGCACGACGCCCAGCATCGCGAGCGCGAGACAGGCCCATCCCCCGGCCACGTACAGAAAACTCTTGAGCGGGTCGGTGACCGGGCGCAGGTCCATCGACGGTCATCCGGAGAGGGGCGCGATCGCGGGATTCTAGCACGGTCGGTTTTGCCGTATGCTGCCCGACACCGCGCCGCGCTCGCGCCCCCCGCGAGACGCGGTCGTCCCGCCCGCCTCCGGAGACTCCCGCCATGCCGCTCGTCCCGATGCGCATCCTGCTCGATCATGCCGCCGAGCACGGCTATGGCCTGGCCGCCTTCAACGTCAACAACATGGAGCAGATCCAATCGATCATGGAGGCGGCGAAGGAGACCGACAGCCCCGTGATCATCCAGGCCTCCCGCGGCGCCCGCAGCTACTCGCAGGACAACTACCTCCGCCACCTCATGCTCGCCGCGGCGGAGCTCTATCCGAAGATCCCGATCGCGATGCACCAGGACCATGGCAACTCGCCGAGCACCTGCCAGAGTGCGATCGACCACGGCTTCACGAGCGTGATGATGGACGGCTCGCTCAAGGACGACGGCAAGACGCCGGCCGACTTCGACTACAACGTGAGGGTGACGAAGGAGGTCGTGCAGTCGGCGCATCGCCAGGGAGTGTCGGTGGAGGGTGAGCTCGGCTGCCTGGGGTCGCTCGAGAGCGGCGAGGGGGAGGCCGAGGACGGCCACGGCGCCAGCGGCAAGCTCTCGCACGACCAGCTCCTCACCGATCCAGACGAGGCGGCGAGGTTCGTGGCGGCCACGGGCGTCGACGCGCTCGCCGTGGCGATCGGCACGAGCCACGGCGCCTACAAGTTCACCCGCAAGCCCGACGGCGAGGTGCTCGCGATGAAGCGGATCGAGGAGATCCACCGGATGCTCCCCAACTGCCATCTCGTGATGCATGGCTCTTCGAGCGTGCCGCAGGAGCTCCAGGACGTCATCAACAGGTTCGGCGGCAGGATGCCGCAGACCTGGGGCGTGCCCGTCGAGGAGATCCAGCGGGGCATCAAGCACGGCGTGCGGAAGATCAACGTCGACACCGACTGCCGCATGGCGATCACGGGCGCGATCCGCAAGGTGCTCTTCGAGACGCCCGAAAAGTTCGACCCGCGCGACTACCTCAAGCCGTCGCGCGAGGCGATGAAGAAGGTGTGCGCCGAGCGGATGACGCAGTTCGGTCAGGCTGGCAATGCCGGCCGGGTCCCGGTCGTCTCGCTCGCCGAGATGGCGAAGCGCTACGGCACGGCCTGACGCCGGCCCCCGGGGCCGCCCGCGGAGCCCAGCCCGCCGCAAAACACGCGTTGCGGCGGGTGTGCCGTCGGCCTACAGTCCCCGGCCCCCGCCGACACGCCGCGGCGGTGCCGATCCGGGACGGACGCCATGCGCGACGACGAGGACATTCTCGAGTACGGGCGGGGCATCCTGCGGGCGGAAGGCCGCGCGGTCGTGACGGCGGCCGACGCGCTGGACGGCTCCTTCGTGCGCGCGGTGCGCATGCTCGAGGGCTGCACGGGCAGCGTGGTCGTGACGGGCATCGGGAAGGCGGGCCTCGTCGCCCGCAAGATCTCCGCGACCCTCGCGTCGACGGGGACGCCGAGCCACTTCCTTCATCCGGCGGAGGCGATGCACGGCGATCTCGGGACGCTGCGCGGCGACGACGTCATCCTCGCGCTCTCGCAGTCGGGCGAGACGGAGGAGATCGTCCGACTCCTGCCACACCTCGCCGCGCGACGGATTCCGATCGTGGGACTCACGGGTCGGGGAGACAGTGCCCTCGGCCGTGCGGCGGCGGTGGTGGTGGCGATCGGCACGGTCCGCGAGGCCTGCGGGCTGGGACTCGCGCCGAGCACGAGCACCGCGCTCATGCTGGCCCTGGGTGACGGTCTCGCCCTGGCGGCCAGCGCGCTGCGACGCTTCACGCCGGAGGACTTCGCGGCACGCCATCCGGGCGGAAGCCTCGGTCGGCAGCTCATGCTGGTCGAGGACGCCATGCGGCCGCTGGCGGAATGCCGGGTGGCGGCGGTGGCGGACACGGTGCGGGCGGTCTTCGCCCGGCCGCTGCCGGCCCGCCGGACCGGCGCCGTGATGCTGATCGAGGCCGATGGAACACTCGCCGGCATCTTCACCGACAGCGATCTCGCCAGGCTCTTCGAGCGTCGGCTCGACGCGGCGCTCGACGGCCCCATCGGCGCGGTGATGACGGGTCGGCCCGCCGTCATCCCGGTGGGATCGCGGCTCCGGGATGC